>JAFWJP010000005.1 GCA_017514645.1 Solobacterium sp.
CCGGATGGTCGATCATTACATCCGCTTTTACAACTATGAGCGCCCGCAACGAAAACTAAAAGGTATGACACCTTTTCAATTCAGGGAGTCATACCTTTCCACCGCTTTTTTATGATTGTCCCATTTTTCTGGGGCAGTTCAGGATCACCTATGCGTTTTCTTCTTCCGCTATATTCAGATCATGTCTGTCCGGCATGAGGATTCCAGATCTGAGCCAGGCATCGAACTGTTCTTTCGCTATTCTTACCGGCTGTCTGCCGTGGATCTCTGCGTGTTTCGGTGAAGCGTCTTCCGTGAGGATCACGGCCCGCCATTCTCCGTCGATCTTCTTCATGAGACCGGCCATGAAGATCGTGTCCCGGTCCGTAAAGCTGTATTTCCGGTGTCCGGAAGACCATTCGTAGTATCCCGATGCCGGGATGATGCAGGGGTGAGTACCCCGGAACAGCGGCGTGTCTTTCCAGGTTTCACTTCTGGCGTTAATGATGAGTTTTCCCTTGAAGGGAAATCCCCACCGGCAGACAGAAAAACCATCCTTTCCCTGAAAGAGCCTTACCAGGATCAGAGAACCGGGAAAGACTTCCTCAAGGGAGAGCTCCTGGAATGTCATCGGCGGCAGAGTCTCCCTGGCTTTGTCGATGAGTTTTGCAATATCAGGATTGCTGTGATCGTAGAAACGGTATCTTCCGCACATATACCTACAGTATATTGCGGAATCATCCGCTGTGGGTCTAAAATACTTTCATGACGTCCCAGAGAGAAGAAAAACTGTTCCGCCGCAGAGCACTGTACATGATGTGCGTGACACTGACCTATCTGTTCGTGTTTCTTGTCTTTGCGCTGGTACTGAATACGCTGCTCATGATCATGAATCTGCCGGCATATGCTGTACTTGCGGCGTATATCGTTCTGCTGGTGCTGAGCGTACCGGTAACGGAATATCTGGTGGAGCACTATCTTTCTTCTGTCTTCGCGCAGCCGAAAGACAAGAATTGAAAAACAGGCGGCCGTCGTCTATAATTTAAATATTGCTGGGAGCGGGAGCAGTAAGCGCAGCAGGAGCGGCAAGAGAGAGTCTTCGCATGGTGAAAGAAGAACCGTCCGTACGCTGAAGTCGTCCGTGAGCTGATTGTCTGAACGACAGTAAGACAGTCCGTGTGTGCGCGTTAAGCATTCGAGAAGCAAGTAAGGTGGTACCACGTGCAATGCGTCCTTCGTCGGAAGGACTTTTTTTCGGAGGAGAGGAATATGAAGGAAAATCTAGCGCAGAAATACGATCATCATGCAGTGGAAGAAGGCAGGTATGACGAATGGGTCGGGAAAGGATACTTTACGGCAGGTGATCTGTCGAAGAAACCCTACACGATCGTGATCCCGCCGCCGAATGTCACAGGTATGCTGCACATCGGACATGCCTGGGACAATACGCTGCAGGACATCATCTCCCGCTACAAGCGTCTGAAGGGTTTTGACATGCTGTATCTGCCCGGTACAGACCATGCCGGTATTGCGACGGAGGCCAAGGTCGATGCGCGTCTGCGTGCGGAACAGGGCATTTCCCGCCGTGATCTGACCAGGGAACAGTTCCTGGAGAAAGCCTATGAGTGGAAGGAAGAATATGCCGGAATCATCCATCAGCAGTGGGCGAAGCTCGGCAACAGTCTCGACTATACCCGGGAACGCTTCACGATGGATGAAGGATTCGTCAAGGCGGTCAGACACGTATTCGTCACTCTGTACAACGATGGTCTGATCTACAGGGGAAAGAGGATCATCAACTGGGATCCGGAAGCCAGGACAGCATTGAGCAATCTGGAAGTCTATTATCAGGATGATCCCGGACAGATGTTCTATTTCAATTACCGGGTAAAGGAGACCGGCGATGATCTCGTCATTGCGACGACGCGTCCGGAGACCATGTTCACGGATGAATGCATCATTGTTCATCCGGATGATGAACGCTACAAGCACCTCATCGGCATGCACGCGGTCAATCCGGCCAATCACGAAGAAATACCGATCATTGCGGATTCCTATGTCGACATGGAATTCGGAACCGGTGCCATGAAATGTACACCGGCGCATGATCCCAATGACTTTGAGATCGGTGTACGCCATGGTCTGCCGATGCGCAGCTGCATGCATGACAATGCAACGATGAACGAAAATGCCGGTATTTACGAAGGCATGGATCGTTTCGCCTGCCGGGAAGCACTGGTCAAAGCCATCAAGGAAGAGGGAAACCTGATCAGGATCGAAAACATCGTACACTCTGTGGGCCATTCCGAGCGTACGCACTGCGTGGTGGAACCGTATCTGTCCGAACAGTGGTTCGTACGGATGAAGCCGCTGGCAGAGGATGTCCTTGCCCATCAGAATGATCCGGAACAGAGGATCGTATTCTATCCGGAACGGTTCAGCAGAACATTTGAGCAGTGGCTGGAGAACATTGAAGACTGGTGTATTTCCCGTCAGTTGTGGTGGGGTCACCGGGTTCCTGCCTGGTACCATAAGGAAACAGGAGAACTGTATGTCGGTGAGGAAGATCCGAAGGATCCGGAGAACTGGGTCCAGGATGAAGATGTCATGGATACCTGGTTCTCCAGCGCGCTCTGGCCGTTTGCGACGCTCGGCTGGCCGGATGATACGGCGGATCTTGCGCGGTATTATCCGAACGATACCATGGTCACCGGATATGACATCATCTTCTTCTGGGTTGCGAGAATGGCGTTCCAGGCCCGTTACTTTACACATAATCTGCCGTTCAGGCATGTACTGATCCACGGTCTGATCCGTGATGCGCAGGGCCGCAAGATGTCCAAATCGCTGGGCAACGGCGTCGATCCGATGAAGGTCATTGATGAATACGGTGCAGACGCGCTTCGTTTCTTCCTGACGACCAATTCCACACCGGGTCAGGATATGCGATATATCCCGGAGAAGGTGGAAGCAGCCTGGAACTTCATCAACAAGCTCTGGAACGCTTCCAGGTTCGTACTGATGAATCTGGAAGATGATATGACCTATGACGATATTGATCTCAGTAATCTGAGCGATGCGGACAAGTGGATCCTGTTCAAGCTGAACCGGACGATCAAGCATATTGAAGAAAACAACGAGAAGTATGAGTTCGCTCTTGCCGGAAATGAGCTGTACTCCTTTGTCTGGGATGATTTCTGCAGCTGGTATGTGGAACTGTCCAAGGCCAGCCTGAACTCTGCCGATGAAACCGTACGGAAGGCTGCACGCTCCACGCTGCTGCTGGCATTGACGGACATCATCAAGCTCCTGTTCCCGTTCATGCCGTTCGTCACGGAAGAAATCTATCTGAAGCTTCCGCATCAGAAGGCCAGCCTGAACCTGGAATCCTGGCCGGAAGTGATCAAGGAAGCGGAAGACTTCGATATAACCGATACAGAGCGTCTGATCTCGGCGATCTCCCGTATCAGGGAAATGAAGGCCGCATCCGGTCTGAAACCTTCAGCACCTGTTCATGTGCGTATCCGCGATCTGGACGGCAACGGTGTCACACTCACAGCGGATCAGGCAATGATGGTGGAGCGTATGGCCAAGGCACAGTGGATCGAGGATGCGTCCGGTGATCTGACGGTGGTATCCGTCAACGGCGGTACGATCCAGATTCCTTCCGCTGAGCTGCAGAACAAGGAAGAAGAGATTGCAAAACTGCAGAAGGAAGCGGAACGGCTCGGAAAGGAACTCAGCAGAAGCGAAGGCATCCTGAACAATCCGGGCTTCCTGGCCAAGGCGCCGGAAGCGAAGATCGCTCAGGAAAAGAAGAAGCAGGAAGACTACCGGAAACAGCTGGATGCGGTTGAAGAGCGCCTGCGTGAACTGGAAGCCTGAGGTGACAGGAAATGAGTACGAGACGTACAACGACGGATAAGCTGCTGAGGGCGGCAGTACTGGGAACCGGTACATATGCGGCAGCCTGCAGGTATCTGTTTGAAAAGGTCTTCTGCGTGGAACATTCCTATCTGAAGGAACACTTCGGTGAGAGCGGTGAAACGGATCGTCTGGATGATCTGCCGGTTCAGGATGTCTACATGGATTCCTATGACGGCTTGAAGCTTCATGCTATGGTGATCCGTCAGCATCCGGAATCAGGGAAGTGGCTGGTTCCCGTTCATGGATACGGGGCAGACGGCAGAGCGCTTGCCGGTATCATCCGGGATGCGGATGCGGCAGGCTTCAACCTTCTGGTACCGGATCAGAGAGCTCATGGTCTTTCTGAGGGGAAATACACAGGTCTCGGATGGCCTGAGCACTATGATCTGATCGGCTGGATCTCCCGGCTGAGTACGGAGTATCCGGAGGCGGAGATCGCGCTGTACGGCATCTCCCTTGGTGCGTCTACGGTCATGAACGCAGTCGGTGAACGTCTGCCGCAGCAGGTGAAGTGTGCGGTGGAAGACTGCG
>JAFWJP010000041.1 GCA_017514645.1 Solobacterium sp.
GATCCGGGACGCAGGGCTTCACCCAGCATCGGCCGTTCTCCGAATACATTCTCATAGCCAAGATAGGAATGATCCCCTTTGTATGCGGCCAGTTCCTTGAAGTCCACGATTTCCGTCAGCTCCGGGATCCGGTTCCGCTTGCACTGGTTCGCTGCCTCTGTCAGGATCGTCTTCCAGCGTTCTGCCTGCTTGTCGCTGCGCTCTTCCCGGCGCTTGACGACACATCTTGATGAAATGAACGGAACGATCCGCGCTGCACCGAGTTCACTTGCCTTCTGCAACACCAGTTCCATCTTCTCACGCCGGATCAGCGCCATGCAGAGCGTGACGTTCCACGGCAGTTCATTGACCCGAGGGTCTTCTTCAAGGACCTTTGCGGCCAGTTTCTTCCCCTGTGCGTACGCATCAGCGTACCAGGCCCTTCCATCATGGATCAGCCGGATCCGGTCATGATCCAGATGAATCACATTCAGGGCATGATGTGCCTGATTTCCTTCAATGATCACGGTTTCCCCGATCTCCGGTATATGGTCGCAAAGATACTGATGCATCACTCAATCCCCTTCAAATACGCAGAAAATTATACCATCAGCCTGATAGGCACGCAAATACGGTATCTGTTTGTATTCAGCCCAAAGAACCGATACAATTGAACAAAAGGATGGAACTGATCTATGGAAAGAATGTTGATTGCCATCACACCGCGTTTCAGCACGAATCCCCTCGGTATGGACATTTACCGGGACAATGCAAACTACTTCGATCTTGTACGCAGGGACGATACCCTGCCGTTCATGGTGCCGGCTCTGAATGAAACAGAAGCCCGGGCGGTTGCGGAAGCCTGCACCGGTCTGGTCATTACCGGTGGTGAGGATCTTGATCCGGCGATCTACGGAGAAGAAAACACCGACAGCAGTCTTACCGACCGCAGCATCGATGATACCGATCTGTATCTCTACCGGGCCTTCCGGGATCTGGGAAAGCCTGTTCTTGGAATCTGCCGGGGACTGCAGCTGATTGCTGCGGCTGAAGGCGGCAGTCTGATGCAGGATATCGCCAAGGCTCATCCCGAATGCCACGGACACAATCAGTTTGCGGATCCGGACTTCCCCCTCAACGGTTTTTTCCATGATTGCACCTTTGTGCCCGGCACCCGCCTGCACAGCATCTTCGGTGACAGAGCACCTGTGAACAGTTCCCATCATCAGGCTGTTAAAAAAGCCCCGGAAGGCTTCATCATCAGTGCATATTCCGATGACGGCCTCATCGAAGGCTTTGAAAAAGGCAGTATTATCGCAGTACAGTGGCATCCGGAACGGATCCAGCAGGACAGCAGGCATCATGCTCTGACCGAACTCTTCCTGAATGACTGCCGGTCCTATTTGAGAAGGCCGTAGAGATCCGCAACAACATAGGAAGGACGAACACTCTCTTCAAACAGATCTTCATCCAGGGAACCCGGTACATAGACCGTTGTCATTCCTGCCTCGTTTGCACATCTGATTTCACGCTGCAGATCACTGCCGACAAATACTGCATGATCCATGGTGCTGCCAAGATAATTGACAGCGCCTTTTATCATGAACGGAGACGGGAATCCGGTTTCCGCTGCTTTCTTTCCTGAAGCGCTTTCCAGCATCTTAACAACTGCCCCTGCACCGACGGCCGGACCGTTTTTCGTTTCCCTCAGCGGACGGGAATCGGTTGAGATCAGCTGTGCACCGCCTTTCAGTAGTCTCAGTGCATAGTTGAAATCATTCATCTCCGCTTCACGTTCATAGCCGATGAACAGCCAGTCCGCTTTGTCCGTATCCAGGGCAAACCCGGCATCCCGCAGTGTCTCCAGCATTCCCTTGCCGCCGATATAGCCGGCATTCCGGTGTCTGGCAGCCATTTCCATGATTCTGTCTGCAGCAGCCATGACACTGGTATAGATGTCATCGTGGCTGATGAACGGCAGTCCCTGATCGATATACATCGCTGCATGATCCGTCCGTGTACGAATGCTTTCCTCCGTCAGGATCGCAAAAGAAACACCTTCTGCATGCAGTTTCTTCAGAAACGCAGCAGCATCCTCCCGCAGCCTGCCGTCTACCCACAGACAGCTCTCACAGATCAGCCATACATCACTCAGCATACCCATTCTCCTAAGGGAATTATACCATACCAGCCAACACGCAATGTGCTATCATTAACGTGCATGAAGATCTGGCAGAAAATCGGAATCGTCAGTGGTTTGTTGCTGTTTTTCAGCAGTGTTCTTGCCTATGATGCTTTTTTTACAGCGCCGAAGCGCTGGAATATCCGGACGGAAACCATCTCCTCCATCTATATTCCCTCCTCCATTGACGGAATGGATATCCTGTTTTTCAGTGACCTGGACTATGGACAGTTCATGGATGCAGGACGGATGCAGGAACTGGTGGATACGATCAATGAAATCGCTCCGGATGCGGTGATCTTCGGCGGTGATGTCTTTGATGAAACCGTACGTCCGGGTGATGCGGAAAAACTGGATCAGGCCGCACAGCTGCTGGCACAGATCAAAGCACCTGCTGGAAAATTTGCCATTCTCGGTGATATGGACAATACACCGGAAATGCGGCCGGACGTGGAAGATGTTCTCTATCACGGCGACTTTGAGATCATCGACAACCGCAGCCAGAGCATTCACAACGGCAGCACTGAAGCCATTGCCGTTGTCGGCATCGAAAACGGTGTCAACGGCTACGCTGATATTACCGGATCATTTGCCAATATCTCGCCGGCCATCTTCTCCATCGTGGTCTGCCATACACCGGATACCGCGATCTATGTGCCGGCCGATCTCACAAAGTATATGCTCGCCGCACACAGTCACGGCGGTCAGGTCTACTGGATCTTCGGCTCCCTGCTGAACTATCCCGGTGCTGAGCAGTATTTCCGGGGCAAGCACATCATTGACGGTGTCTTCACCCTGGATATCACCAACGGTGTCGGTACCAGACAGCAGGATGTCCGGTTCCTGGCAAACGGGGAACTGGTAGTCTACCACCTCGAACATAAAGTCATCGGAGAA
>JAFWJP010000006.1 GCA_017514645.1 Solobacterium sp.
CTGCGGCCGATGGTACCCAGCTGCTGCTGATCGACGGCTACCGCAGCTACAGTGAACAGCGTTCCCTGTACTATACCTATCTGGAACGCTACGGTTCCTCGACGGTTGCGACCATGGACGCGCATCCCGGCGCATCCGAGCATCAGCTCGGTCTGGCAGTCGATCTCGGTGACCTGAAACGCTCCTGCAACCTGCGCTCCTGCTTCGTCGATACTTCAGCATACAGCTGGCTCAAGGACAATGCCTGGAAGTACGGCTGGATCGAGCGCTATCCCTACGGAAAGACGAATATCACCGGTATCAATTTCTCACCGTGGCATTACCGCTATGTCGGAACAGACCTGGCCAGGGATCTGTACGAATCCGGACTGACCCTGGAAGAATACACCTGGAAGTAATACAGAAAACCCGCAGCCTCGAGGACTGCGGGTCTTTTTTTATTGATAGTTTCTGACTGCCTGAAGATGCAGATCAATGATGCCTTGCCTGTCCGCCCCCATAGCGATCCGGCAGGTATCATCCTCCGTATTGAAGTCGCAGACCGTAGCACCGCGGCTGTACTTTCCGTTCTGTTCCACCGTGATCTTCACAGGTTTCATCTCAAACAATGATTCATCAATGAGCCAGGCAACCGGCAGACTGTCATGCAGCACAGCTCCCGGCCAGTTTGCCAGCTGACGGTAGATATCTGCATACGGCTGCAGGCAGTCCTTCAGGAACGCTCCTGTCTTTCCGGTTTCCGCCATGCACTCCCGTTCTTCATCCGTCATATAGACGCCCATCGTCGCATCCAGCCCGAAGACCGTCTTCCTGACCGGACTGCGGAATACAATGGCAGCTGCCTCGGTATCATGACCGACGTTCGCTTCAACGCTGAACGCCAGATTTCCGCCGAACGCTGCACCGCCCATGATCGCGATCTCTTCGATCCGGTCCGTCAGTTCCGGCCAGCTCAGCAGGAATACCGCAATATTGGTCAGCGGTCCAGTCGCAACGATCGTGACCTTTTCCGGACATTCGCGGATTACCTTCGCCATCAGGTCCACAGCAGTCAGCGTACTCAGTACCCGGGAAGGCTCCGGCAGACGGCTTCCCACATTGCCCAGACCGTCCGTACCATGGATCAACGGACCCAGACCAGCAGAATAATCGATCGGCGGATCGATCATCGGACGTTCCGATCCTTTTGCGACCGGTGCACTGATCCCCAGCATCTCTGCGATCTTCTGCGTATTGTATGCTGTCTTATCTGCAGCGTTATTGCCGAATACCGAAGTCAGCGCAAGGATATGCAGGTGTTTCTGTGCTCCTGCCAGCATGATCGCCATACTGTCATCCACACCGGTATCGACATCCATGATCACCCAGCGTTCTCTCATACCTCAGCCTCCTCATAGTACCTGATGCTGTCCATGAACAGTTTCCCGTAGCGATCCCGGTCAATTTCCGCAGCCAGATGTACATTTGTCCTCTGTGCCAGTCCCAGACGGTCGATGATGGATTGTCCGGAAGTCTCTGTACCTTCCGTCTCAACAACCATATAAACATCCCGGCACTGCACCAGGGAAGGATCCCGCAGGACTGCCGCAGCTACCGCATCGCAGATAACCATCTTCTCCGCCCGGTTCCCGGCATACTCCTTTCCGTAGCGCTCAATGATCGCCGCATCCGAGATCTTCTTGTGTTCCATCATCGAACGAACAAGCCCGTGGATCCGGTTGGTTTCCGGCAGTTCTGCCAGACGGCCCATCTCTTCCCGGTTCAGATATGCTTTCTTGCAGCAGTCCAGATCCACGACCGTAACATCCGGGAATCCCGCCTGCAGAACGATCTCTGCCGCTTCCGGATCTTTGCGGAAATTGAATTCCGCAACCGGTATCGTATTGCCGATCGTCGCAGCACCGCCCATAATGACCAGACGCTTCACCATACCCGGAAAATCCCGGTGTTTCAGAACGGTGATGGCCAGATTGGTCAGCGGTCCCACTGCCGCAATGACCAGCTCTCCGCCGCACTTTACTGCTGTTTCATACAGGAAATCCCAGGCATGTCCTTCCGCGTACGTCAATCCGTCCACAGCGCATTCATAATCGCCGAGACCCTTCTTCCCGTGCACAAACGCAGCGTTCTCATGATCTGCCAGCAGTGCCTGCTCCGCACCGCGGAAGACCGGACAGTCAATGCCGTAGTAATGACTCAGAAACAGGGCATTCTCCGCTGTATTCTCCAGTGGAACATTCCCATGTGTCGCTGTGATCCCGCGGATATCGTACTTCTCATCCGCTCCGAGCATCATGATGCACATCGCATCATCCAGCCCTGGATCACAATCAATGATCAAAGGTATTTTTTTCATTGTTCTTAACCCTTCTGTGCTTTGACCACAGTATACCATACAAAAAAGAAGGGATTTCTCCCTTCCGTTTTTACTTCGGCAGTCTCAGCCTGATAATCTCTGCGTATACCTCACTTCCGTTGAGAATCGCATCGTCATTGTAATGGAACTTCGCGTTGTGCAGCGGATACGGGACTGTATCATCCTCCGCTGTGTGTCCGGTGAAGAAGAACGCACCGGGAATACTCCCCTGATACCAGGCAAAGTCCTCACTCGCAGACATCATCGGGCAGTCCGGATCAATTGCGTCTGCACCGAAGACATTCGTCACTGCCTGTACAACAACATCCGCACATGCCGCATCATTGTCCAGCGGTACAAACGCATGCTCATACTTCAGTTCCCAATCACAGCCGTTCATTTCACAGATATGCTGGACGATCGTACGCATCCGCTCTTCAATCAGCTTCTGGACATTCTTGTTGTACGTACGGCAGTCACCGACGATCGTCACCGTACTTGGAATGGAATTCAGTGCACCGTCTGTCTTGATATCACAGCAGGAAACCGTACCCGCCATCAAGGGATCGATGTTACGGGATACAATCGTCTGCAGCGCTGTGATGACTTCAGCGGCTGTAACCAGCGGATCCTTGACGTTCTGCGGAGCAGAAGCGTGTCCGCCCAGTCCTTTGATCGTGATCCAGAAATCATCCTCGCTCGAAGAAGCCATTCCTTTCCGGACACCGAAGTGACCGATCCTGTGCATCGGATCATTGTGCTGTCCGTAGATTTCCTTCATCGGATACTTTCTGAACAATCCATCGTCGATCATTGCCCGTGCACCGACTCCCGGCTCTTCACCCGGCTGAAATACGAATACCGCTGTACCATTGAAGTCCATGCTCTCCTTCAGAAGAAGCGCTGCCCCCATGAGTGTAGCCACATGACTGTCATGCCCGCATCCATGGAAACGCCCTTCATGCTGAGAAGCATACGGCAGTCCCGTGTTTTCCACGATCGGAAGCGCATCAAAGTCTGCACGCAGACCGACCATTTCATCACTGTCCCCGCATTTCAGCGTTGCCACAACACCTGTCCCGCCGATTCCGCGCTCTACTTTAAATCCGAACTCTTCCATCTTCCGGGCAATAAACTCGGATGTTTTGTATTCCTGAAGCGCAAGTTCAGGAATGGTATGCAGATAATGTCTCACTTCAATGACTGTGTTCTTGATTTCCTGTTTGTTCATATTATCCTCCTACAGGCTGCTGTAAGCGCCGTCCCAGACAATGCGTCTGTAGTTCTCCTGATCCGTATCGCCTTCCGTTGAGATGCAAAGAATACGGGATTTCTCGTTCAGTCCGAGTTCTCTGCGGATATCCGCCAGTTCTTCCCTGCGCAGGATCTCCGTAACAGCTCCGAATGTTGCTGCTCCGCTCTCCCCGGAGACAACACTCTCATCGCCGGGCAGCGGTGCAGCCAGAATGCGCATCCCGTCTGCTGCGCAGCAGTCCTGCGCCGAAATGAAGTAGTCCGCATGTGCCTTGATCAGATCCCAGCCGATCGTGCACGGCTCCCCGCATGCCAGACCTGCCATGATCGTTTTCAGATCACCTGTCACATTGTGCAGCTGATCATCATCCGCCTCTGCCGTGCGGAATATGCAGTCTGCATTTTCCGGCTCTACGATCGTAATAACCGGTTTATTCCGTTTCCAGCAGTCCGAGAAGAATCCGGACAATGCGCCTGACATCGCTCCGACACCGGCCTGCAGGAAGATATGGGTCGGCGCCTGAGACATCTGTTCAGACGCCTCCAGGGCCATTGTCATATATCCCTGCATGATCCAGGAAGGTACAGTCTCATAACCTGACCAGGCTGTATCCTGTACCAGTACACCGCCGAGCTTTTCCGCTGTCTCACCGGCAAGGCGCACCGTATCATCGTAGTTGACGCTTGTAATTTCGGCTTCTGCACCAAGCGCCCGGATATTGTTCAGCCGCTCCTCACTGGATCCCTTCGGCATATAGACGATTGCTCTTACCCCAAGCAAGGATGCTGTCCAGGCAATTCCACGTCCATGATTGCCATCAGTAGCGGTCACGAACACAGTATCCTTCAGTTTTTCCTTCACTTCCGGTGTCTGCAGATCAGTATAGACCAGATCTTTAATATCCTTGCCGAGGAGATCCGCAACATATCTCGCAATACAGTAGGAACCTCCCAGACCTTTGAACGCATTCAGTCCGAAACGCTTGCTTTCATCCTTGATACAGATCTCTGCAACACCGAGTTTTTCCGCCAGATGATCCAGTTTCACCAGCGGTGTCGGCTTATATACCGGCAGACTTCTATGAAAATGACGGACGATCTCTGCCTGTTCCTTTGTATACAGTGCATCCCAGGTACTCTTTCCATCAGAACTGCGGTGTACCATCTTAAGCAGCGGTTTTCTTGTTTCCTCTCTTGCCATATTGTTTTCCTCCGTTTTCACAATACCCGGATACGGAAATGCAGGATATAATGAAACTGTCTATTCATATCAAAATATTGAGGTAATCCATGCAAAACGGTAAATTTCAGGCACAAGCGTATCAAATAACCATTGAAACAGACGTAACAAAGCGTGAGCAGACCCAGCACGGCGATCCATCGTTCCCTGTAATTGTTTATCATGATAGTCTGCGGAAAAGCACGCTCGGCTACATCAACTGGCACTGGCATCCTGAACTGCAGTATGTATATGTCACAGAAGGCAGAGTGCGTTATCTGGTAAACAGTTCCGAGATGATCCTGAATCCCGGGGATGGGCTTCTTATCAACAGCGGACGTCTGCACATGGCAGAAACCATGCCTGATGAGCATGGCACCTATGTCAGTCTGATGTTCCATCCGAGCATCCTTTCTTCCTTTCCCGGCTCTGTCTACAACACGGAATACGTACGTCCCTGGCTGGAAAACGAAGGGATCCCGTACAGTCTGCTTCGGGACACTGTTCAGGAAGACAACGCGATCAACCTGCTGTTTCTCAATGTGATACAGGCATACGAGAACACTGTGACTGATCAGGAAATTGAAGTTCTGCTGTCACTCTGGAGAGCTTGGCAGGCAGTCATTCACCGTTCTGTCCATGAGATCCGTTCCATCCCAAGTACTCTTGCCATGACTGTTATGAGTTATATCTCTTCGCATTTAAGTGAACCGCTCTCCCTGAATCAGATTTCCTCAGCCGCTCATCTGTCAAAAGAAGAATGCTGCAGACGATTCAAGCAGATCACCGGTGAGACCATCTTCACCTACATTAAAAAAAGCCGTCTCGAATACAGCCTGAACCTTCTGCGCAATTCCGATATGACGATCAGTGAAATCGCCTACGCATCCGGTTTTTCTACAACGAGCTATTTTATCAGCACTTTCCGTTCAGCTGCCGGGACAACACCGGGATCCTACCGAAGGGAACACCGGCCGGATACGATCACCCGGGAAATATCCGTTTGACCGCGTGCCGGTATTTTGCCACAATGGTCTTAGTGAAAGGAGTTATTTATGTATCAAATACAGAATGTAACTGAAGATATTCTCTGGATCGGTGCCAGCGACAGACGCCTCAGCCGGTTCGAAAACCTGTTCCCGGTCCCGTCCGGCGTTTCCTACAACAGCTATCTGATCAAAGACGAGAAGACGGTGATCTTCGATACCGCCGATGTCACGGTCGCTGAACAGTATGCAGAAAATCTCAAGGCTGCACTGGACGGCAGGAAGCCGGATTACCTGGTGATCCTGCATGTAGAGCCGGATCACTGCTCACAGCTGCTGAATGTCCTGAACGCTTATCCGGACATCACACTTGTCAGCAGTGCCAAAGCCATCCAGATGCTGGATCAGTTCTTCCCGGAACTGAACGGAAAATGTGAGCGTATTACCGTCAAGGAAGGAGATACCCTGGAGACAGGGAAGCATGTATTCCGCTTCATTGCCGCACCGATGGTTCACTGGCCGGAAGTCCTGTTTGCCTATGACGAAACCGCAAAGATTCTCTTCTCCGCAGACGCGTTCGGTACATTCGGCGCCATTGATGGCAGTATCTTCGCGGATACGTATGATTATGAAAAGGTCTATCTTGATGACGCAAGACGCTACTACGCCAACATTGTCGGCAAATACGGCGCACAGGTACAGGCTGCACTGAAAAAGGCAGCGAACCTGGATATCCGGATGATCTGCTCCCTGCACGGACCGGTCTGGCGAAAGGACCTTGGATACCTGCTGGACAAGTATCAGCTCTGGAGCACCTATACAGCAGAAACAGAAGACTATGCCGTGATCTACGGAAGTCTGTACGGGAATACGGCTTCGGCCGCTGAAGCCGCAGCTGCCCTCATCGCGCAGAAGAGCGAAAAGCATGTCACGGTCTTTGACGCTTCCGGAACCGATGTATCCTACCTGATCGCTGAGATCTTCCGGGCAAAGAATATCGTTCTGTTCTGCCCGACCTACAACGCTGCCCTGTATCCGCCGATCGAGGCGCTTCTCAATGATCTCCTGGCCATCGGTATCAGGAACAGGATCTTCTTCCTTGGAGAGAACGGATCCTGGGCACCGATGAGCGCGAAACTGATGCGTACAAAGCTGGAAGGGCTGAAGGACTGCACGATCTGTGACACTGTACTGACGATCAAAGGCGCACTCCACGATACCGAAGCGCTGGAAACATTCACCGACGCCGTAACTGCCATGTAACAGCAAAAGACCGCATCCAAGGATACGGTCTTTTTTCATGGATAATTTGTCAAATTAAGCGCAACACATTCAGTGAGTGCTGTTGAATACTTCTGACGGTGTCTGATAGCCGAGACATTTCCTCGGCCTGCTGTTCAGAAGATCAGTCTTCTCCTTGAGATCTTCTTCTGACACTTCCGAA
>JAFWJP010000042.1 GCA_017514645.1 Solobacterium sp.
ATTCTTCGTCATGGCAGTCTCGATGATGCTGTACGGATCCTTCCCGACAGTCGGAAAGATGATCCTGTTCTGCCTGCTGCTGGGTGTCTTCGCGATCGGAGCACCGGGTGTCCCGGGCGGAACGGTCATGGCATCCCTTGGTCTGATCACAGGTGTCCTGGGCTTTGACGCAACAGGTACCGCACTGATGCTGACGATCTTCGCACTGCAGGATTCCTTCGGTACAGCATGCAACGTCACAGGTGACGGCGCACTGACACTGTTCCTGACAGGCTACGCAGAGAAGCACGGCATCAAGGAAGCCAACCTCGGCGATATCCTCGGTTAATCGACAGATTCACTTCAATATCTTCTGAAAACCCGGCCGGTTACGGACAGCCGGGTTTTCTTCATGTTACACTTGTTGCGTAAGAAGGAGTCGGTATGAACATTCTTGTCCTCAACGGGTCACCTTCCGGACCCGACAGTATTACGCTTCAGACATTCAATTACATTCAGGCCTGCGGTCTGGCAGACCATGCGGATATTCTGCACGTCGGTCAGCGCATCAAAGCGATCGAAAAGGATTTTACGGAAGCAGAGGAACTGCTCCGCAGAGCGGATCTCCTCCTGTTCTGCTATCCGGTCTATACCTTTCTTGTGCCGTCCCAGCTGCACCGGTTCATCGAACTGATCAAGGAACACGGAATCGATGTATCGGGAAAGCATGCAGCACAGATCACGACATCCAAGCATTTCTACGATATGACGGCCCATCGCTTCATTGCGGACAACTGCGCCGATCTGGGGCTTTTATACGAAGGCGTACTGTCTGCCGACATGGATGATCTGCTCCATGAGAAGGGCAGAAAACAGGCTCTCAGCTTCTTCCGGTTCCTGCTATGGCGCATGGAACACGGATTTTCCGATGCTCCGGTGATCCACCCGAAACGGACAAACAGGGTCATGGCATCCGCAAACGTGTACAATGCGATGGACAGGCACGGTAAGATCGCGGTCGTATATGACGATCCCGGAGATGGAAACGAATATCTGCAGGCGATGATCCGGCGCTTTGTGTCCACCATCAGTACAGAGTGCACGCTGGTCAATCTGAGCGCATTCCCGTTTGCCGGCGGATGTCTGGGGTGCTTCCGCTGCGCAGTTGACGGTACCTGTATCTACAAGGATGGATTCGACAGTTATCTGCGTGAACGGATCAACAGCGCTGATGCGGTTGTCTACGCTTTCCGGATCAAGGATCATTCCATGGGGAGCCGCTTCAAGATGTATGACGACCGTCAGTTCTGCAACGGCCATCGTACGGTGACCATGGGCAAACCGGTGGGATATCTGATCGACGGCGATCTTGAGGCGGAGGAGAACCTGCGGACCGTGATCGAAGCGAGAGCACAGGTCGGCGGGAACTATCTGGCCGGAACAGCGACCGATACGGAAGATCCTGACAAGGCGGTTGACGCGCTTGCCCGGACACTGGAATACGCCATCACCAACCAGTATGAAACACCGAAGAACTTCTACGGTACCGGCGGACTGAAGATCTTCCGCGATCTGATCTATCAGATGCAGGGACTGATGAAGGAGGATCATCGGTTCTACAAGGAACACGGTTTCTACGATGATTTCCCGCAGAAGAAGAAAGGCATGATCGCTGCGATGTATCTGGTATCCGCCATGATGAACAACAAACAGCTGCAGAAGAAAATGCCGGTCAGCATGACCGAAGGGATGCTGATGCCGTACAAAGCCATCATTGAGAAAGCAAAGAAAAAGAATGAAGCCTAGGCTTCATTCTCTTTAGTTTCCGTGCTGTTCTCGGGGACCCTGCATTTCTCCGCCGGGGAACTGTCCGCCGGGCATCTGGCCCTGCATTCCGCCTTCCGGCATTTCACCCTGCATTCCGCCCGGCATCTGGCCCATACCGCCCATCATGGAATTCGTCAGGGTCGTGATCTGTGTACCGTTGACGATGACCGTGCCGCCGTTCAGGCTTCCCTGTCCGTCATAGTCGAAGGCAGACTGCGCGGAGATATTGATGTATCCGCCGTTGATGATCAGATTGCCGTTGGAATCCAGTGCATCGGTATCCCCGGCACCGATCGTGATATCCAGGTTTCCGCCATTGATCTCCAGCGTCGGTGTGTACAGCGTGGATTTGTGAGCCGCATTGATACCATCATCACAGGCATTGATCGTGATGTCGCCGCCGTTGATCTGGATATAGGTGCCTTCCAGCGCTTCTGCCGCGTTGATCTTCAGGGTACCGTCATCGATCTGCAGGATCGTCGTTGCGTGAATGCCGTCATCGCCTGCTTCAATGCTCAGGTTACCGCCGCCGATATAGACATAGCCGACACTGTCGTCGTCATCATACTCACTGTGGATCCCGTCCTCGGAAGTGACAATGGTGATGCTGCCGTCCGCAATCGCTACGGAATCGTTTGCCTCGATCGCATCATCTTCTGAATTGATCACGTAGGTACCGCCGGTGATCTTCAGATCATCCTTGCCGGAAATCCCGTTCTCCGAAGAACTGATGTTCAGGGTACCTGTACCGTTGAGTACGATATCATCCTTGGCGAAGATGACCGCATCCGGATCTTCCTCGGCGTTTTCCGCGAATTCACCGGTAACCGTGAGTGTATTGTCCGTGCTCGTTGTCGTAATGAAGACCTTGTCCGCGGACAGGATATAGATGACCGGTGCGTCGGTGTTCGTGACATTCAGTCCGTCCAGGACCAGCTGCACTTTGTCTGCATCTTCCGCTTCAACGCGCACGGTGTAATTCTCCGCACTGCCGCTCAGGACATAGACACCTTCTTCAGTAATCGTAAGGGTATCATTGTCGTTGGCGGTATATCTGACTGCGTTCGAGGTATCAGCACTCTGCTGCAGATCCCGTTCAGTGAAGATCTCTGCTGCAATGAGCTGAGCGCTGGCGGATGTTTCTGTCTTTACTGCTGTGTTTTCCTCCGCAGCAGGTGTTTCTGTGCTTGTCTCTGTGCTTTCCTGCACTGGTTCTGCAGATTCCTGTATGCTTGTATCCATCGCTGCAGTACAGGCTGTGCTGAGGACAGCGAGCAGGGGCAGCACCTTTTCCATCGTTCTTTTCTTCATGGGATATTCCTCCTTGTGACTACAGAGTATCCCGGCAATGTGAACTTTTCTGAAACATTCTGTGCAGAATGATTGAAAAAAGCCGGATTATTCTTCCGGCTTCTGTTCGGTATCTTCTTTTCGTTCGTTGATGCGGAACTTGTACTGTCCGGTGACCTCCAGTCTGGAACCTTCATCCAGCCGGATCTTTCCGGAAGAGGCAGCTCTGCGCTTGCCCAGGGCATCTGTGATATGAATGCCGTCATCCTTCACTGCCGTAACGTAATAGGTACCGGAAGGAATATTCCTGGGAACTGTGTAGCTTCCCGGCATGATCGTCATGGTGTTTTCACTGGAAAGATAAATCAGGTTGTCCTTTG
>JAFWJP010000043.1 GCA_017514645.1 Solobacterium sp.
ATTCTTACCAATTTATGGTTTCATTGTTGTACGACTCCCGACGATGAAGCCGAGAGAGAATTAAACCGCATAAATAAGCCATTTTCTGAAGGTTTCTGCAGAAATTTAACACAAACCTAATACAGAAAAACGGAGGAGAGGTTCACAGGGATGATCGGTAACGGTCATCCTTTGTGTTAATCGAAACAAAACAGACGATCTGACTGTTACGATAATGTAATCATTCTTTAATTGTCGCCATTTGTTCAGAAAGAATTCAGATATCTCCAATATAATAAACAACGTAAAGGAGCAATCGCTTATGAAACAAGTAAAGAATTTCTTAAGTATTGCCATGTGTATTATGCTTTGTATTACTCTGGTCGCCTGTTCTTCCGCTGATAATTCAGCCAAAAAAGAAGACAGCAGTAACAGCAGTACCGATGCAGAAAGCGCTTCGGCAACAACCAACCTGTCCAAAATAGATAACACAAAGTGGTCTTACAACGCAGATGACGATGTTTACTATCAGATCGGTATCTCCTATTGCGAGACTCCGGCGGATGAGAATTATGAAACTCTTGCTGTATTCGTACCTGGGGCATATATGAAATCCACGGATAACGGCGACGGGACTTATACCTGCGAGATCAATGAGGAAGCAGAGGTCAACGGTTATACTGCTCTGACGGCTCCGGTCGTCATGCCGATCAACACACCGGGCTATTCCGCCCAGTCAGCCCTGTCTTCCTATACGGATGTTTCCGACTATATGGAAGCCGGTTTCGTCTATGTCCATGCAGGATGCAGAGGACGAGATGCCGGCGCACCGGCAGGCGTTACAGATCTGAAGGCTGCTGTCCGTTATATCCGTTACAGCGATGATACAGTTCCCGGTGACGCGGAAAGCATCTTTACCTTCGGCATGTCCGGTGGCGGTGCTCAGTCTTCTTTGATGGGCACAACCGGTGACAGTGATCTTTATGACCCGTATCTGAAAGCGATCGGTGCCGTGGAAGGCGTTTCCGATGCGGTATTAGGTTCTATGTGTTGGTGTCCGATCACAAACCTGGATACAGCGGACGAAGCGTATGAATGGATGCTGGGAACGACCAGAAGCGGCTTATCCGATGAGGAACAGGAGATCTCCGACCAACTCGCAGAATCTTTCGCGGAATATATCAACAACGCAGGGATCAAAGATGATGACGGCAATGTTCTGACACTTGAGAAATCAGAAGAAGGCATTTACCAGGCCGGTTCCTACTATGACTATATGAAGTCTGTCATTGAAGACTCGCTGAACCATTTCCTTGCGGATACTTCCTTCCCTTATGACGCTTCTTCTTCAGGCTCTGGCGGCGGAATGGGCGGACATTCCGGCGGAGGAGAAAGACCTTCCGGCGAACGTCCTGACGGCGGTGGCATGCCTTCCGGTGAAAGGCCGGGTGGCGGCTTCCCGGACGGCTCGGACAGTGATTCTTCCGAAGTGAACTACGAAGAGATCGATGATATCGAAAGAAATGACACTTCTTCCGGATTGTCTTTATCCGGCACCTATGAGACAGCGCAGGACTATATCGATGCTTTGAACGCCAACGGCGAATGGGTCACCTATGATGCCGCAACGAATACCGTAACGATCAGCGATGTCGCTTCCTTCGTCACGAACCTCAAGAATGCGTCCAAGAATCTCGGCGCCTTTGACCAGCTTGACGGCGGTCAGGGCGAGAATACCCTCTTCGGCTACGGGGACGGAAGCGGCGCCCACTTCGACGCCGTGCTGGCGGAGATCCTCTCCGCTCTCGGTAACGAATACGCGGACGCTTACGCTGAAGATCTCACGAAGACCGATTTCGCAGGCAATACCGCGGATACAAGAGTCGATATGTATACCCCGCTATACTATCTGCTTGAAAGCGAAAAGGGATACGGAAGCAGCACTGTCGCGAAATACTGGCGCATCCGTACCGGTATCAACCAGGGCGACTGTGCCCTCTCGACCGAAGTGGATCTAGCACTGGCGCTTGAAAACTGCGAAGCTGTCGAAAGCGTTGACTTCGAAACTGTCTGGGGCCAGGGTCATACCCAAGCCGAACGGAGCGGTAACTCGACTGATAACTTTATCAGCTGGGTAGAAGACTGCACGAAATAACAGGAAATCGTCATCGATTAATAACAAACAGGATTGAGTAAGTCAGTCCTGTTTTTATGTGGCAAACTTAGGAGTACCGGGATAATTCCGGGCAGAAAATGATATTCTTTATGGTGAAGAATCATTTCTGAAGGATTCTGCTGATCTGCTGCAGAGAGGTAATAGACATGGACAGGAAAACATCGGACAATCGTTTTGTGAAAGGATTGCTGGCAGTTCTTCTGGCGGTATGCCTCGGTATTGCCGGATTCCTGGCAGGAAGGAATACCGGCAGAAAACAGGCTCTTGAGGAGCGTCAGTACCTGTATGAACTGAACCGGAACAGTATGGCCAATATCAGTGCGGAAGGAACGGTCTACGTGATCGGACACCGCAGCCCGGATTCGGATACGGTGTGCAGCGCCATTGCCTATGCCAGATTCCTGACAATGCTGGGATATCCTGCGGAAGCGGTGATCACCGAAGAGATCAACCGGGAAACAGCCTATATCCTGCGTGAAGCAGGGGTGGAAGTACCGTCGGTGCTGGAGGACGCGTCCGGAGAATACATCTTCCTGGTCGATCACAGTGAATATGCTCAGGCAGTGGAAGGACTGACGGACGCGCATATCGTCGGTATTCTGGATCATCACGGTGCCGGCAGTGTGACAACAGGGCAGCAGATCGTCTACGAAGCCAAGCCAATCGGCGCAACGGCTACGATCATCTGGCTGGACTATCTGAACTACGGCTTTGAAATCGACCGCACGACCGCGTTTCTGATGCTGGGCGCTGTCCTGTCTGATACGGACGGAATGACCGGATCCACCGTGACGGAAGCGGACCGGCAGGCGGCTGCCGCACTGGCAGAGATCGCTGGCGTAACGGATATTGATGCCCTGTACAAAGCGATCCATGCCGAAAAACTGTCCTATGAAGGCATGAGTTCCGAGGAGATCCTGTTCTCGGATTACAAGGAATATGAAGCTTCCGGTGTCCGGTTCGGCATCGGCCTGGTCAATGCAATTGATGAAGAAACAGCGATCACCCTGGCGGAACGGATGAAGGAAGTCCTCCCTG
Source organism: Solobacterium sp. (assembly GCA_017514645.1). GTDB lineage: Bacteria > Bacillota_I > Bacilli_A > Erysipelotrichales > Erysipelotrichaceae > Bulleidia. Next base: position 3,194 of record JAFWJP010000043.1, read on the forward strand.
AATGCATGGGAACACGGGATGTGGATCTGATGTACGCATCCGTAGGAATCCGTGAAAACGGAGAGAAGATCGACCGCATCATACCGGCAGATGAGCGTTCCCGGGAGATGATCGAAGCCGCGTTCCCCGATTATGATGAATATGACGGTACATCGTTCGTCTTCCGTACCGGGCTGGGAAGGAAAACAAAGCTTGTCCCGGGCCTGACCGATTATCTGGCCGCGCATCCGCACGAATAACATCGCATATACCGAACAGACAGGAGGAAGACCATGTTTGAAATCATACTGATCACCGTCCTTGCCGCATTTGCTTTGGGCGGTATCTGGTCATTTGCTGTTACAAAAAAGGTAAAAAACGAAGGAATCGAAACAGACGCGGTGGTATCACGGGTTGAAGTGCGCGAATGGAACGGAACCATCGCAGATCACTGGGCAGACAACAATGTCACGGAAGACTACTACATCACCTATACCGATCAGGAAGGCTGTCCCGTGGAGGCGCTTCTCAGCAATCCCGGTGATTACACGTTCGTGGAAGGAGACAGGATCCGGATCAGATACCTTCCGGACCGGAAGGAATATCCGGTGCTGGTGAAGATCCTCTGATATCATTCATTATGAAAACAAGCATCCCCTCTGGGATGCTTGTTCAAGGACTCCGGATGTGTTCTGCTCCTGTTACAGCAGTGCCCGGAACAGAAGGTATGTCCCCAGAGCTACGGACCCCTGACACAGGATGTTGGTGAGTTCGATGAACCAGTGGACCCGGGCATCATAGAGATCGGCCTTGATCCCGGTACGTACCAGCGTAATGAACAGACCGATGGCCAGAACATATAAACAGACAGACAGGTATCTGCCCATGCTCAGGGACAGGAAGATCAGCCCTGCATAGATCATCAGATAACCCAGAGCACCGGTCAGAACGGCTGCGGTATTGAGCTTTTTGGTCTTTCTGACAATCATGACCAGAAACGCGATGATCGCGGCAGCCGTCACAGTGATTACCGCCGGAGACAGGGAGAACACTGTCTTCAGCAGGATCATCCCCGAGATCAGGATCCCGCTGTTGACAAAGAGGACCAGCG
>JAFWJP010000044.1 GCA_017514645.1 Solobacterium sp.
CGGACGAAAAGAAGTACGGCCTCAACCAGACCCAGGATATCTGCAAGGTGGAGAAGGACGGACTGAAACCGGTCTACACACCGGAGATCAGCCTGTACTCCTCCACGATCGGTGATACAGTGCACGGCGGCGGAGACGAGGAAGGCTGCGACGGCAAGGTCTTCGTTACACTGGCGACGGACAATGATCACAACGTCCTGTACGAGTTCGATAAGAAGTTCAAGCCGAAGACGATCTGGGAACAGCCGGGCATGGCCTGCTTCATGGCAATGAGCGATGAGAAGATCGCTCTGTGCTATCAGGAATGGAACAATGTCGCGGAAGTCTATACCATGAACCGTGACGGCTCCGACTTCAAATGCATCACACATCTGAACGATGAAGCGCTGGCCGGGAAATATATCGCAGAGCCGCAGGACATCGAATATGAAAGCGAAGGCTATCACCTGAACGGCTGGGTCCTGCTGCCGAAGGACTACGACCCGAAGAAGAAGTATCCGGCAGTGCTGGACGTCCACGGCGGACCGCGGGCAGCCTACTGCAATACGTTCTTCCATGAAATGCAGCTGTGGGCAAGCGAAGGCTACTTCGTCTTCTTCACGAACATCAAGGGATCTGACGGACGCGGTGATGACTTCGCGGATATCCGGGATGATTACGGCGGAACGGATTTCCGCAATCTGATGGACTTCACGGATGCGGTACTGGCCAAGTATCCGCAGATCGATCCGGCACGTGTCTGTGAGACCGGCGGATCCTACGGCGGATTCATGACGAACTGGATCATCGGACATACCGACCGGTTCTGTGCCTGTGCTTCCCAGCGTTCGATCTCGAACTGGAAGAGCTTCTCCTTGATCGCGGACATCGGTCTGTACTTCGGACCGGATCAGTGCGGTGCGGAAGGTCTCTTCGGGGATGTCAACGATGAAAAGCTTTGGAACCATTCACCACTGAAATACGCAGCGAATGTCAAAACACCGACGCTGTTCATCCACAGTGATGAAGACTACCGCTGCCCGCTGCCCGAAGGCATGCAGATGATGCAGGCGCTGGCATACCGGAACATCGAAACACGTCTGGTGATCTTCCATGGTGAAAACCATGAACTGAGCCGTTCCGGCAAACCTCTGCACAGAATGCGCAGACTGCAGGAAATCACCGACTGGTTCAACAAACACGCAAAGTAAACATACAAAAACAGGGGTTCCACAAGGAACCCCTGTTCTGTTATAGACGGGAGAGTCTATTTTTACTGTTCTTCTACGTGACCTGTCTTGACACGGTAGTACTTGATGACGGAGACGATCGTTACAAAGAAGAAGACTGCAAAGTAAGGAATCGCCGCAACCAGGTCTACCGGGAAGATCGCCGAAGAGTTGAAGATCAAGGAAACTGCACGGAATACCGCAAAGATCAGAGCGCTGATCAGGAGTACACCGTAGTTTCCGCTGGCAATACCGTTGGCCGCAATACCCATCCAGCCCTGACCGGCAACCATGTTCGAAGAATAGATATGAACATAGTTCAGGGACAGGTACATACCGCCCAGTGCTGCGAACAGACCGGACATGATCAGGGAGAGAATCTGCAGTTTCTCAACGTTGATACCGGCAGTACGTGCTGCACCGGCGTTGAGTCCGCAGGCTCTCATGCGCATACCCAGCGGTGTCTTGTAGATGAGGATGAACAGCAGGATCAGGATGACCCAGCATACATAGGTCAGAATGTACTGACCGGAGATCAGCTGGCCGATGACCGGAATATCCTTGATGACAGGAATATTGACGGAGGACAGCGTCTTGGTTGCCAGGGAAGCACTGGATCCCTTTTCACCTGTAATGGCATACAGGAAGAAGATGGCCAGGGAGTTGGCAAATGTGTTCAGCGCAATACCGATGAGGATCGGGCTTGCACCGAGACGCATGGAGAACAGCGCGATCAGCAGTGCCGTGCAGACACCGATGACCAGACCGATCAGCAGACCTGTCCAGGCACTTCCGGTAATATAGCTGCCCAGAATGCCTGCCAGCGCGCCGAAGGTCATGATGGACTCGATCGCAATGTTGACCATGCCGGTACTGGCTGCGATGAAGGAAGCGATTGCCGCAAAGAAGAGCGGTGTTGACAGACGGATGACCGTCGTCAGGAAATTCATTGTGAACAATGAACCGAAAATCGTACTAAGCATCTTTCTCTAAACCCTCCTTCAACAGCCGCTTCTCACGGAAGCCTCTTAAGAAGTACTGAGAGGAAATCAGCAGGATAACGATACCTTCAACGATTGCAACGATCTCTGCCGGTACTGCTCTGTCAACGAAGTACAGAACACCGGTACCCTGTTCCAGATATTTGATCATGAAGGCTGCGATGACGATACCGATCGGGTTGTTGCGTCCGAGCATGGACAGCAGCATTCCCGAGAATCCGATTCCTGTCAGGGAACGGTCAGGCTGGTAGAACGCTGTCTGTGTCAGCAGCTGGCAGGCAGCGCCGATACCGCAGAGAACACCGGCGATCATCGCTGTGATGATGGCCAGCTTGAATGCGCTCATACCGGAGTATTCAGCAAACTTGGGGTTTGTTCCGGCAAGACGGATCTGGTAGCCCAGACGGGTCTTGAACATGATCAGGTACATGATGATCGTAGCAGCGATCAGCAGGATCAGACACGGGGAGACCCGCAGCGGTTCATAGATGTAACCGATCCTTGCCGTTGCCAGATAGTCTCTGGAACCGATCGTGGATGTCGTTGTTGTCAGCAGGTATTTACGGATGAGGAACATCGCAATACCGGAATAGATCGAGTTCAGCATCAGGGATACGACCATTTCGTTCGTACCGAACTTTGCCTTCAGGAAGGAAGGGATGATCATCAGGATACCGCCGGTTACAGCCGCTGCCAGGATGCAGAGCACCGGGTGCAGCATATGGCTGGTTGTAATGGCGTTGCAGGCAACTGCCGCAACCGTAACACCGGAAATGATGAAGATACCTTCACCGCCCAGGTTGAACGCACCGGACTTGAACAGAACACCTGCCGCAAGACCGGAGAAGGCATAGGGGATGAAGCTCTCAACAACGGAACCGAAGTAACGCCGCTTGGTCAGCGGTCCGGTCAGGATCGTAACGATCGCCCGTACCGGATTGTCGGATATCAGACACAGAACCACGAATGTGATTGCCAGAGCAATGAGGATCGACAGGATCATCTTGATGGCTTCGAATACCTTCGGGTTTGTAATCGACAGGTTTACATTCTTCGCTTTTTTCTCAGTCATTTAAAGCACCTCCGATCTCTTCCGGTGTCTGATGGCTCGCACCGAGCATGTACATACCGAGCTGCTGATCGGTGACCTCCCTTGCGTTCGGGAAGTAGCCGGCAATCTCTCCGTCGAAGAGAACGATGATCCGGTCAGACAGGTCCATGACCTCGTTCAGGTCAGCGGATACCAGCAGGATACCGACACCATCGTTGCGCAGTTCGATCAGCTTGTGGTGAACGAATTCTGCAGAACCGATATCGATACCGTGGGTCGGCTGCTCAGCAATCATGAATTTCGGGTGCGTATTGTATTCTCTGGCGACAACGACTTTCTGGATGTTTCCGCCGGAGAGGGAATCCACAGTAACTTTATTGTTTTCAGCCTTGACGGCGAATGTTTTGATCAGTTCATCGGACACCTCGTCAATGGCCTTGTTGTCCATAACATGCCTTTGTTGATGTCATCACGCGTGTAGTATGTGGAGATCATGTTGTCACTGATCGGCAGGGAACCGGCAATACCGTCACCCATACGGTCTTCCGGAATGTATGCCATGCCGAGATCACGGCGGTTCTTGATGTTCATGGCTGTCGCATCGGTTCCGCAGATGGTGATCTTTCCGTCATACTTGGTCTTTTCCAGACCGGTGATGCAGCGGATCAGGTCAAGCTGTCCGTTTCCTTCAACACCGGCAATGCCCAGGATCTCACCCTTCTTGACGGCAAACGAGATGTCGTTCAGGGCAGGCTTTCCGTTGCGCTCCATCTTCAGGTTATTGACGATGAGAGCCTTTTCGTTATTGAAGTCTTCGTGAGTCTTGTACTGGTCCAGGTTGCTTTCCAGATCTCTTCCGATGATCAGGTTGGTCAGCTGTTCCATGGTCAGTTCGTCATTGCGGTAGGTACCTTTGCTGACACCGTTGCGGATGACGGAGATCCGGTCGGAGATCGCTTTGACCTCTTCCAGCTTATGTGAGATGAACAGGATGGTATGTCCCTGTTCCTTGAACTGACGCAGCTGTACGAACAGTTTTTCTGTCTCCTGCGGCGTCAGTACGGATGTCGGTTCATCGAGGATGATGAGTTCGGCATTCCGGTACAGTGTCTTCAGAATCTCGACCTTCTGCTTCTTCGCGACGGACAGGGATGATACTTTGGCTGTCACGTCCAGTTCGAAGTTGTACTTGTCGGATACTTCCTGTGTGATGCGGACGGCTTCCTTCCGGTCGATGAAGGCACCTTTCGTGGGTTCATCACCCAGAATGATGTTGTCAACGATACTGAAGGAATTGATCAGCATGAAGTGCTGGTGGACCATTCCGATTCCTGCCTTGATGGCATCCAGGGAACTCTGGAAGTGAACTTCCTGGCCCTTGTAGGTGATCGTACCGCTGGATGGTGATTCAATACCGAAGATCATCTTCATCAATGTAGACTTTCCGGCACCGTTTTCACCGACGATGGAGTGGATCTCACCTTTTTCGAATTCCATGTTAATGTCACGGTTCGCTACCGTACCGTTGGGGTAGACCTTCGTGACCTTATCCAGCTTTAAGATGGTTTCTCCAATCATTGTGCTCTCCCATATCTATAAAAACAGAGTTATGCCCTGCCGAAAGACAAGGCATAACTCATCTTGAAAAATGCTTTACTTAGTCAACTCTGTTGGCGTTCAGAATCGGCGGCCACTCGTTGTCATAGTCTGTCATTTCCAGAGTATCGACAACTTCGACTTCACCGGCTGTAACCTTAGCCAGTGTCTCAGCAACTTCCGCTCTTACGTCTTCAGGGCAGTGCTCGAGGTAGAAGTCGTTCTCAGCCAGACCGACACCGTTCATCGCGATACCCCAAGCTTCAGCTGTGCCCATCTTGTCCTTCAGTGTGCCGTCAGCCAGCATACCGCAGACAGCCTTGAAAGCAACGCCTGTGTTCTTCAGAGCAGATGTCAGGATCGTGTTTGCCCATTCAGGATTGGAATCCTTGAACTGCAGATACTGGTCCTGGTCAACGCCGATGCACCAGACATCATCATGACCTGCGCAAGCCTCGATGACACCATTGCCCAGACCGCCGGCAACCTGCCAGATCACATCTGCGCCCTTGTTGATCATCGTCTCTGTTGTTTCCTTACCCAGAGCTGTGTCTGTGAAGGAACCCGGATATGCAACGCTGTACTTAACACCCTTCTCTGTCAGAACCTGGCAGTAACCACCAATGAACTGGTTCATTGCCTGGTTGTCCATACCGACAACGACACCGACTGTGCCTGTCTTTGTCATCGCTGCACTCAGAGCACCGACAACATATCCCAGGTCATCCAGAGCCCAGTTCGCTGCATAGAGGTTAGCAGGAACACCTGTCTCAGGCAGTGCGGAATAGTCGAAGTTGTAGAACATCTGATCCGGATACTTCTCAGCTGCCTTGTACAGGAAGCCTTCATAAGTGTTGTTACCGGAAACAACGAGGTCATACTCACCGTCTTCGCAAACGTTGTCGAACCAGTTCATCCAGTTGGATTCTTCAGCGGCACCTTCCGGGTCGCACTCGTACAGTTCAACAGTGATACCGTTGTCTTCTGCGTTGACTTCATCACATGCTGCAGCCAGTGTGTCGAAGTAGGACTGGTCACCCTTGTGAGGGATCAGAACAGCTACTTTGTAACCGTCTTCAGCAGGTGTTTCGTCTCCGCCGGTTGTCGGCTCGCCGCTGTCGCAGGCTGCCATAGTAGCAGCTGTCATCAGGGCGAGGACAGAAGCAAATAACTTTTTCATTTCTTTCTCCTTTTCCCCAAAAGTATGTTTCAAGTCGTCAGTGACGACAAAAAACCAAGTTTTGGACAAGCAAATTCTATCATTGAAAGATGGTACCATCAATCAATAATTTCACAGGAATTTCATATGATCCGGGAGAACAGACGTATTACGACCATGTTTTCCGGAAGGGATCGTATTTCTTCTGCGGCAGGGTGACTTTCCTGCCCAGCGCAAGATCATATGCCAATGATGTGAAATCGCTGTATCCGGAACTGGATGTGAAGGTAAACTCTCCCATGTACAGCTTTCCGCCGACGTCATAGAAGTCCATGCGCAGTACCGGGAAGTCCCTGCTGACAGACTCAGCGATCCGGATCATTTCCTCCAGGGTATCCGGGCGGGGAAGAGGCTGATCGGCTTTGTGGTCTGTCCGGTCGGTCACCCAGTCCAGTTTTACCCAGTCCGTGGTGTACAGTTCATCGAAGGAGTGCTTGGCGCCGTCTTCTTCATAGGTCTGAAAGGCGTGGATGAATTCAACCTTTCCGTTGATGCAGAGCAGTTTGTACTCTTCGGATCCCTGCTTCAGATGCGGGAGACACTCTTCTGCGAATACCAGGGGCCTGATGGGCAGATAGTGATATTCGCACATACGGTAGGCAAAGTTCTCCTGCATCCATTCATCGAGCCACTGAACCATCTGTTCCCGGTTCAGGGGATATTTGCCCCAGGGAGGGATCATCTCGCCTTCATGGACAACGATGAGCGTATGCCAGGAATGATTGGTCTTCAGGACGTAGCGCTCCGGCAAAGCATCGAAATCAATGTCTTCCGGTCTGTCCCAGACACCGAGGACAGGTACGTTGTATTCATCGCCGAGATGTTCCGCGACCCACTGCTTGGCCCGGTATTTGTCGGTAAGCAGTGTTTTCTCCGGAATGGAGTTGTACAGTTTCAGCCACTGCATCTTTTCACAGAATGTGGCAGGGTGGTCCAGATCAGGAAAACGGCGGATATGGCGGAGACAGTTGTATTCCAGGCATTCCCGGGCTTTTCCCTGCCGGCAGCGGATCTCCGTGATCTCTTCGTCCGTTCTCCGTCTGATCTTCCGGAATCCGGCCTTGATGAGAATGTGTCTGACCAGATCTTCGGCATAGAGGACGGGGCCCATGAACTGTCTGCGGGCAGCCCGGAGCTCTTTATCGGTTGCGTACGCAAAGCGTCTTGCCAGACGGATCAGGGTATCCCTGCCTGCCCGGAAGTCCGCATCGCTGATCTTTGCCGGGGTACAGCCATCCATCTCCCGGTAACAGATCTTTTCTTCACCGGCCGTACAGAGTACCGGCAGCAGAAGATCGTTCAGGGGAAAGTGATCCGGCAGGATCTCCAGATAGTTTTCCAGAACAAAACGGCTGATGCAGAGACAGGGGAGGTCCGCAAGAGGAATATCGGTATGATAGTAACGGCTGATGAATGAACGGATACGATCCTGCTCATGTGTTCCCGAGGTACCGGCGATCACGTCGTATTCACCGCACTGATCCAGCAGATCCTGAATGATACCGGTACTGAGGATCGAAGCGTCAATGCGCAGGATCCGGTCTGTTCCGTATGCAAGAGCCTGCCGGTACAGATCCTTGATGTCCGTGTCCCTGACTACATGCAGACAAGGAAGATTCCACAGGCTGTCAGGAATCGCTGCAGACGGATCCGCAGACAGAAGCACGCAGGATCCTTCCCCGGCTTCCTTCAGAAGCCTGCAGCAGGACAGGACCGGATCTTCGTGATCCGCAGTCCTTCCGCCCGAAGTAATGACGATACATACAGATTCATTCATAATAGTTCTCCTTCCGGCAGGACCGGACCGACTGTCGTTTCTTGTTCACAGCAGTTATAGATGATTCGGCCGTTTCCTGCAAGTATCCGCAGCGTTCGGGTGTGAATCGGTTCACCTGCTTCGGAGGAAAGCGTTATGATTAATTATGGTCATTCAGAAGACCGAAGGACAACGACATGATTATCTACTACGACAACGGTGCACATCCGCTGCTGAGAACGCATTTCATCCGCAGCGGTGTGCAGTACACGACCATCTACAGAAACAGAACAGCACAGCTTGCCGACCGCATCAGCCGGCATATGCTCCGTCCGCGTTCCCTGATGTACAACCGTCCGGCATGCAGTGAAGATGATGATAAGGTCATCTGTTTTGATACGTATACCAATGCGGATTATCTCCGCTGGATCTGCAAGCATTATCCGCACAAACGGGTCATCCTCTGGTACTGGAATCCGGTGGAGGATATTGCAAAGCTGGATATGATGCCGCGGAAGGTGGAGATCTGGTCCTATTCGAAGAAGGACTGCACAAAGTACGGGCTGAAATACAATACTACGTTCTATTTTGATGATCTCGGCAGACAGGCACTGGACTTACCGGAAACAACCCGGGCAGGCCGCAGGGTCCTGTTCATCGGCAGGGACAAAGGCCGGGAGGAAGTACTGCACCGGCTTCAGGAAGAACTGGAATCGGCCGGTGCTGAGACAGAATTCCATATCATGCGCAACAACGAGAAAAAGGATACTGCATCCGGACGGGAACACCTCATGGATTATGATGAGATCGTTGAACGTGTCAGGAACGCTGATATTCTGCTGGACTACAGCCGGGATCCGGATGCCGGTCTTTCCCTGCGGGCGATGGAAGCCCTCTTCTGGCAGAAGAAACTGATTACGAACAACCGTTCAGTGAAGGACAGTATGTTCTATAAAACAAACAATATCTATCTCCTCGGGGAAGATAAACGTACTCTGAGGGATTTTCTGGAACTGCCGCAGGTCCCTGTGGAGAAGGAAATCAAACAGCAGTATCTTCTTTCTTCATGGCTGAAGCGGTTTGATGAGGCAGGTATACGATGAAACAGGAATGCAATCATGAACAGGTGAGGGAACTGCTGGAGGGCCTGGAACGGATGGCGGAACTGTACCGCAGCAGAAAAACATCTGTCAGAATGTCCGGCATCCGGAAACTGAAGCAGTATTACCGCAAGGGCGGGATCCCGGAGATACTGCGCCATGTATCGTCCAGAACCAGCGGACTGGACAGGTACATCGAGCGTCCGGTCAATGCGGCGTATGAACGCTGGTCGGCGGATCCGGAACGTTATTTCAGCGATCAGCGCATTGCGGTGTATACGGCCTGTTTCGGCGGATATGACCGCATCAATGCCCCGGTGATCCATCCGGACAACATCGACTACTGGCTGATCACGGATACACCGGGAATGAGTGAAGGATGGCAGGAGATCAACGGAACGGAACGGGTACCGGAAGCGTACCGGGATGATCCGGTGCTGGCGAACCGCTGGTGCAAGATGCATCCGCAGGAACTGTTCCCGGAATACGATTGCTCGGTCTATCTGGATTCGAACATTCTCGTTGTCTCCGATCTGACGGCGATGACCGGAGCACTGACGGATTTTCCGGCTGCGATGTTCCTGCATAAGAACCGGAACTGCGTCTACGATGAGATCAGAGCCTGTATCCTGAAGGGCAAGGACAAGGAGGAATCCCTCCGGGAACACGAAGCGCTGCTGAAGGAACACGGAGTTCCGGAACAGTACGGTCTCCTGGAGGCACCCATCATCGTCCGAAGGCACAATGATCCCCGGTGCATCCGGCTGATGGACCTGTGGTGGTCCTCTTTCCTCAACGGGTGCCGCAGGGATCAGGTATCCCTGATTGACGCATTGTATCAGTCGGGGATCCCCGTGGAAACGGTCGGTACCCTCGGCAACAACGTTCTGCGCTGCAATCTTGTTCTGTTCATGAAACATGCAGGACAGATATAGTACAGAAACACAGTCCAATCTCAGTTTCATCAAAGGTGAAATCAAATGGTATTCTCTTCCCTGAGCTTTCTTATCGTATTCCTGCCGGTTACTGCGGGTGTGTACTATCTGTGCCCGAAACGGTTCCGGAATCTCTGGCTGTTTCTTTCCAGCATTGTCTTCTACGGATACGGGGAGCCAAGGTTCCTGCCGGTCTTTCTTTTCAGCATTGTCTGGAACCATGTGTCCGGTCTCCTGATTGAAAAACAGAAACAGCCGGACAGGAAACGGCTGGTCCTGCTGATCTATCTTCTTGGTGACATTGGTACACTGGCGGTTTTCAAGTACACGGATTTTGCCTGCGGTCTTCTCGGTCTTGCGAAACCGGGGATCCCTCTGCCCATCGGTATTTCCTTCTTTACCTTTCAGGAGATCTCCTATGCAGTCGATATCTACCGCGGTACACCTGCACAGAAGGATCCTGTCTGCACCGGTCTGTATATCGCCTTCTTTCCGCAATTGATTGCCGGACCGATCCTGCGCTATGACAACATGCGCGTTCAGATCGGGTCCCGGAAGGAGACAGCATATGCCTTTTCGGAAGGCTTTTTCCGTTTCTGCAGAGGCCTGTGCAGAAAGGTGCTGCTTGCGAACCGCCTGGGTCTGATGAGCGATCATCTGCTGTCCGGTCAGGGTCTTGTACAGAATTCAGCGCCTGCCCTCCTGGTGGGAGTATTCGCTTTCGGCATACAGCTGTATCTGGACTTTTCCGGTTATTCCGATATGGCGATCGGCCTGGGACAGATGTTCGGCTTCC
>JAFWJP010000045.1 GCA_017514645.1 Solobacterium sp.
ACGGGTGAGATCGAGATCGGCGGCATCGTTCTGAATGATCAGGAGAAGAAGGTAACGGTAGACGGCAGTGAAGTTTCACTGACGCCGGTGGAGTACGGGATCCTGCATCTGCTGATGAATCATCCGGGGAAGGTTTTCAGTTCAGCTGAGATCTACCGCAAGGTATGGCATGATGTTCCGATGGGAGCAGAAGGTACAGTTGCCGTCCATATCCGCCATCTGAGGGAGAAGATCGAGATCAATCCATCGGATCCGCGTTATATCAAGGTCGTATGGGGCCAGGGTTACAGGATGGAGGCATATCATGTCTGACAATGGATTGAAGAAAAACGGTTTTGCAAAGTTCATCTGTGCGCTGATATTCAGCATCTCGGCTGTGACGGGACTGCTTGGTGCAGCATTCCTGAGTGCAGCGGCGGATTTCGGGATGATCACGCAGGACGGCTATGATGAAGACGCGGACTATCTGGATTCCTATCATGTGAAATACAGTACCCGGAATACAGCACTGTATACTGTTGACGCCAATGTTCCTTTACTGCTGGAAGGCAGTATGGGAGATACCGATCCGGATTATCTGTACCGGATCACTGAGAGGGACGGCAATGAGATTTTCAGCAGTTTCGGGAAAGAGAACCCGGAGAATGTCTGGACCTACGAGATCGATGTCGACACCTACGAAAACAAGGATGGTGAACTGGTCTACTGGCTGACCCGGTTTGCGGACAGTGGCAGCTTGGATACGGTCGAGCACAGCATATCAGGACCGGAGACCGGGAATATCGGAACGGACCGTATCTTTACCGGAACAAAGCAGTATACCGTCGATATCGGTGTTGCGGAGCATCCGGATATTCATTCAGGACTCGGCAGACAGCTGTATGTCTTCAATGCAACGAAAAAATATCTGCGGTGGTATGTGCCGGTGACCATAGTATCCGTACTGACTTTCCTGGCTTCGGCTGCGTTTACGATATGGTCTTCCGGGTGGAAGAAAGGCTTTGAGACACCGCAGAACAGCATCCTCGGCAGGGTTCCGTTCGACGTACTTACATTGATCCTCTGCGGTCTGTGCACCTGTGCCGCTGCCGGATTTTATGTATTGGGAGATTTCTTCGGTGTCCGTATGCTGGAAATGCCGTTCTGCGCGTATGCACTGGCTCTGATGGGGCTGTTTGCGCTGATGATCTGGATCTGGTTCAGTGAAATCATCACCCGGATCCGTACAGGGAGCCTGCTGAAGCACAATGTGATCACATACCTGATTGTATGGATGTGGAAACTGTGCAGGGATGTTCTGTCCTGGGTGTATCAGCATATGCTGGTGCCGGCAGGGAACCTGCTGAAGCAGTTCGGAAGGCTTCCGCTGGTCTGGAAAACGGCCTATCTGGGAATCATCTGCTATATCGCATTGCTTACAAGTCTGGAAGCGAACCGTACCTGGGGATTCCCGCTGTTTCTTCTGATTGCGGCAGCGCTGTTCATCATCGTCATGGGCCTGCGTTACTTCATCGGAATATCAACAGTATCGGATATGACGAAGAAGATCGCAGCAGGCGAGTATCCTGATGATCTGCCGGAACGTCTGAAAAAACTGCACGCGGAACCGTTCCGCACGCAGATCAGCAGTCTGGCCGGTGTATCCTCGGGTCTGAAGAAAGCCGTGGATGAGGCAATGCGCAGCGAACATCTGAAGACCGAACTGATCACCAATGTATCGCACGATATCAAGACGCCGCTGACTTCGATCATCAATTACGCTGATCTGCTTCAGAAGGAACCTTCGGAAGAAGAACGGAAAGAATACACGGAGAGGATCTACAAGCAGAGTCTAAGGCTGAAAAAACTGACTGAGGATCTCGTGGAAGCCTCCAAGGCATCCACCGGGAATATCAGCGCTGATCTGTCACCGGTCTATGTCCGTGAGATCATTGAGCAGTCGCTGGCGGAATACGATGAGAAGTTCAGCCTGATGTCGCTGGAGGTCATAACGGAGGCAGACAAGGATCTGAAAGCGATGGCGGACGGCAGGCTGCTGTGGCGGGTTATGAGCAATCTGCTGAGCAATGTGTCCAAGTATGCTCTGCCCGGCACGAGAGTCTATATCGATGCTGTACCGGCAGATGGCGGTAATGTCCGCATCACCATCCGGAACATCTCTGCTGAGCCGCTGAATATCTCATCAGAGGAGCTGAAGGAACGTTTTGTCAGGGGTGATTCCTCCAGGCATACGGAGGGAAGCGGGCTTGGTCTGAACATTGCGGAAAGCCTGGTGCACTTGATGAACGGACAGCTGAACATCATCATTGACGGTGACCTGTTCAAGTGTGAAATACTTCTGCCAAGGGTATAGGAATGATTTGAATGATACAGAGAATCTCTGTATCATTTTATTGATAAGAGGAAATGATGATGTATTATGCGAGAACAATGGAAACACCGCTGTGCAGGCTGACAATCTGCAGTGATGGAACATCAATCGTCGGTGTCTGGATGGAAGGACAGAAGTATTTTGCGTCAACGCTGAAGGAAACTCCGTCTGAAGAAGCACGGCCGGAACTGGAACAGGCAGCTGACTGGCTGAACCGGTATTTCCGGGGTGAACGTCCGCGGATCGATGAACTGAAACTGGATCCGGCAGGCAGTCCGTTCAGGAAGAAGATCTGGCAGATCCTCTGCTCCATCCCGTACGGCAGAACCATGACATACGGAGAGATCGCAGAAGCTGCCGGATGCCGTTCAGCCCAGGCTGTCGGCGGTGCAGTCGGTCATAATCCGATCTCCATTATCATTCCCTGTCACCGTGTCGTTGGCTCAGACGGCAGCCTGACAGGATATGCCGGCGGGATCCGGCTGAAAACAGCGCTGCTGGAACATGAAGGCGCTGATATGTCACAATTCTATGTTCCTGAGAAAGGTACGGCTCTGTAATATATGGCTGTGAAACGGACAATGATCCTGCTTCTGGCTTGTCTTCTGGCCGGCTGTTCTTCCGAGCATTATACGATCGTAAAAACCGGCGATACGGATGATGGCCTCTGGAATTACAGTGAGGTTGCAGCAGAACGACAGCCGGTCTTTGATCATGCCCCGTCCGGAGACTACACGCTGTCTTTCTGGATCAGGCCCGTGAACAGTGAACCGGATGCGGTTGTACTGTTCGACGGGGATGAGGACCATTATTTCATGATCAGCAGCCGGGGATATGATGAGGGAAACCGGATGTTTACCGGGATATCCATGACATTCTGTGACGGAGAAGATATCCTGACTGTCTGCGGCGGACACGGACTGCCGACAAACCGCTGGAGTCTGATCACGCTGCGGTGCAAAGGGAACAAGACCCAGCTGTTCATGGATGAAGTTCTCTGCGCGGAAGCGGACCGCAGGGCAGATCTTCAGCAGCCGGTTTTCGGCGGAACGCCGCTGGGAATGAAAAGCGTTGCCGGAAAGATCAGTGATATCCGGCTGACGAATTCTCTGACCGAAGATCCTGCGGAAGCATATATACTGCAGAAGCCAAGAGTTCTTCTGGATCTTCTGGAGTATCCGGATCAGGATCATCTGCGCAGAAGTCTCTGGTTTGACAGCGTAGAGATCGAAGGCGAACCTGTACAGTTTACCGTCGAAAGCAACGAGACGATGAATTATCTTGGTACATTGGTGAAAACGGATGAAGATGCCGACGTGACTGTGCACGCAAGGATGGACATCCATGACGTGTCGGCGGAAAAGACCTTTATCTTCCATGTTGAAGGGGATCGTCCGGAAGTTCTGTTCAAAGAGGATTGCGACGGTCTTGACCGGATGATCGACGGTGTTGTATTCAGCAGAACGGCACTGCCCTCAGCAATCGGCAGCACGCAAATCACCTACAGCGTTTCGGACGGAGCACATCTGGAAGGTACAGTTCTGGTCAAGGATGCTGAGGAGGAGAGACTGCCGGTGACCCTGAAAGCCTCTCTGGACGGCTATGGACTGCAGGCGGAAAAGACCTATGACATCATTCTGCTGGATAAGGCATACGGGTATGTAATGAGTTATTTCAATGGTGAACCGGGAGAGGAAACGGGATATACCGCAATCAGTACCGACGGACTGAACTGGGAAAAGACCGGTGGTGATCCGCTGGAGGGATTCTCCGGCTATTCTGTCAGGGATCCGCATATCAACAGACGAAGTGACGGGGGATTTGTGGTGACTGCGACAGCTTCCGGGGATACGCCGTTCATTCTGCTGTGGGATTCCGAAGATCTCTGCAGCTGGGAGAATGCCCGGGCTGCCATGGTCGGTTATCCGGATCCCGGTATCTATATGAGCGGTACAAAGGCCTGGGCACCGGACCTGTACTACGATAATGAAAATGATCTGTACTGGGTCTATTTCTCTGATCCCGGACAGGACAGGGGGCCGATCTACTGTGTGACTTCCCATGATCTTCAGACATTCTCTTATCCGCAGATCTTCTTTGATCCGCAGTATCCGGTCATTGATGCGTCATTGTTCGCTATGGACGGTAAGTACTGGATGATCTACAAGGATGAGCGCAAGGCTGCCCAGACCGTTTACAGTGCATCAACAGAGGTCCTGGGAAGCCGCATCTTCCGTACCTATGACTATAAGCACCTGAT
Organism: Solobacterium sp.; assembly: GCA_017514645.1. GTDB lineage: Bacteria > Bacillota_I > Bacilli_A > Erysipelotrichales > Erysipelotrichaceae > Bulleidia. The sequence goes on from JAFWJP010000045.1 coordinate 4,632, forward strand.
CCTGGAACGGGCGGTGGAAGGACCGATCGTCTTCCGCGATATACATGACGGGAGATGGCATATCTATCTGGATCATTTCTCGGAACATACATTCCTTGCAGGAACGTTCAGCGGCCTGGACTATGAGCATACGGTTGACTGGTCGGATACATCGCTGCTGCACCTGCCGGAGGATGATGTGCGCCATGGCTCAGTGATTCCGGTCACGGAAAAAGAATACGAACGGCTGAGGAATCAGGACTGATTCAGCGAAAGATACAGTAGGAGGGAATACCATGCTGTATCTTTTTTTACGGTTCATGATCGGATCTGCATTGTTTTCGTTTGCCTGCTGTACAGCGGACCGCAGTCTGCGGAGTGAAAGCTTTGTGCGCGGCAGGTCACACTGTGATTCCTGCGGTCATGTACTGTCCTTCCGGGATATGATTCCGGTGCTGTCCTGGCTGCTGCGGAAAGGCAGGTGCCGCTGGTGCGGTGCACGGATTCCTGTACATGTTTTCGTATGGGAGGCGGCAGGAGGAATACTCTGCGTACTGATTCTGCAGTACGGTGAAGGTGTTCTGTTTCACCGCTGGATGCTGTTTCTGTATGTTTCGGTATTGATGATCATGAGCAGGATTGACAGAAAGACCTGCAGGATCCCTGTGTTTCTGCAGTACTGGTCTGCTGTGCCGGTGGTGCTGGATGTGCTGATGGTACAGGATCATCCGGCAGAAAGCGTGTGCTGAGTCTTCGTGATTGCCGGGCTGGCACTGATAAACAGGATCCGGCCGGTGATGGGAAACGGAGATTTTAAACTGCTGGGTATTGGTGCGCTTCTGCTGGGGAAGCGGATCGTACCGGTGTTCGTATTGTCCATGTGGACAGGGATCCCGGTCATCCTGATCCGCCGGTTCCGTGGTATCCGTTCCGGGCGTCTGCCGTACGTTCCGCTGTATACATGCGGTCTGCTGGTGGTGATGTTCGGGCTGGATCAGATACTCTTTGCGCTTGTTACATAGATGCAAATGAAAAAAACGGCAGAAAAAAATGTAAATATTTTTTCGTCTAAATCAATTCGTAATAGTATAATAATAGTATGTGTGTGTAAGGAGGATCAATCTATGAAAAAGCCCGAATTTAACGACCAGTTTGCAAAAACGAGACTTCGTTCCCATAAAACATTCGGCGGTCGGACTGTGGATATCTACTATGGTGCGGTAGATGCCGAGGGCAATGCTTGTGCGCCGAGAGAGGATGCGGACGACGGTCACGGTGTCTGGAGCGGTATCGAGATCAACGGTGATTACAGAATGTTTGTCTGGAAGCATTCTGCCGCGGAGGGCGGAGCCATAGAGTATGGTACGGAACACGGCGATCATGCCCTTGAGGATATGGAAAACGATATCCTTGCCAAAAGGGATCTCTGCCGTGAGGCTGAAGCAGTTGTACGCAGCTTCGGAAGTGATGATGAAAATGCGGTGAAGGGTCTGGAAGAGCGCTGGAATGCAATCGAGGACTGGGGTACACCGACAGAGGAAGTATTCCGCAAGCGCTTTGAGGCGACACTGAGCGGTGCTCAGGAACGTCTGGAGAGCACAAAGGCGAATAAGACACTGAAGGAAGAGATCATCCGCAAGGCAGAAGAACTGGCTGCGTCCACGGAGTGGAAGAAGACCAGGGAAGCTCTGCAGGAACTCCGCAGGGAAATGGGTGATATCGGTACAGCCGGCGAGAAGGCTGACGCAGAACTGAGAACACAGTTCAACAGAATCGAGCGCGGATTCCGCGAAAAGCAGAAGGAATTCTTCGCAACGATCGATGCCAGACGTGACGAAGCAGCAGCCAAGAAGAATGAAATCATTGAAAAGACTGCGGAACTGGTCAAGAATCCTCAGAACTGGAAAGAAACCGGAGAAAAGCTCAACGAGATCTTCAATGAGTGGAAAGCAGCCGGAAGTGCCGGACATGAACTGGATGAAGAACTCTGGGCAAAGTTCAATGAACTTCGTCAGGGATTCAACAAGGCAAGACAGGCATGGTTCGATGAGCGCAACGCTGCATGGGCTGCCAGCATCGAGCTGAAGAACAAGCTGATCGAAGAAGCAAAGGAACTCGCATCCAAGGGTAATTTCTCCAAGGAGATCACCGACCGGATGAAGGAACTGGATATCGAGTGGAAGACAGCAGGATATTCCGGAAAGAATGACAATGATCGTCTCTGGGATGCGTTCAAGGAGGCAAAGGAAGTCTTCTGGAGCGGAAAGAGGGCTGCTGCGGTCAAGCGGATCCAGGGTGATGCAGAGCGCAAGCAGGCTGCACTGGATGCCTGTGTCAAGGAGATCGAAGACCTGGAATACCGTCTCTCCATCGCACCGAATGCAACGATTACGGAAGACATCAATCGTCGTCTGTTCCTGAAGAACGACGAAAAAGCCGCACTCGAACGGGAACTGGAAGAACTGAAGAAAAGACTTGATTGATCTGAAAGGGGCTGTAACAGTTGAAAGGCTGTTATAGCCCCTTTAGTATTGGTGAAATAGAGCTATGAAAAGTGCTGATCAAGTACTCACCCTACCTGATCAGCGAACATATGATAATGTTGTTCAGCTGGTAATACCAATCGATGTACGGATTTAACTTGAAAAAAGTGATCCGCTCTTTTCGTTTTTGGAAGCGGTGGAAGGAGTAAATCTCGGTCTTTTTACCGTTACAGCCCCTTTTCTGTATCAGACTGAACCGGATTACTGATGGCCGCTTTCCTCCGGCACCGGCAGACGGCGGTATTCCTTCGGGCTCATCCCGTAGACTTCCCGGAAGGTGCCGGCGAAATAACTCATGTCCAGAAAGCCGCACATGGCTGCAGCGTCGCTGATCTTCATGCCCGGGTTTTTGAGCAGGGCAGCTGCCTTGCGGATGCGCAGCAGCTTCAGGTAGCGGACCGGGGAAGTGTGCAGGACATGGCGGAAACAGCGCAGGCATTCACTCTCACTGACCGAAGCGGCATCTGCGATCTGTTTCAGGGTGATCTCTTCGCTGAAATGATCCTCGATAAATGCCAGCATGGCCATGATCCGCTCTTCCTCCCGGATCTGCCGGCTGTCCGGGCCGGGCGTGATATCCGGCAGGTGCTGCGACAGGGTGAAGACGCTGTCAGACAGGGATGCGCGCACCTTGAACTCATAACCGGCCGGTTCCTGTTCCAGGGCATCCCAGGCAGTTTCGATATCCTGGCGGATCTGGCTGTGCCAGGGGCTGTCTTCATTCAGGATCAGCACCCGCGGGGCTTTGCCGCTGAGCACCGGGGCCATGTACTTCTGCCAGAACACGGATTCCATACTGCCGGCGATAATGCGCGGGGAAAAGACCAGGGAGATTAATTCACATGATTCCCGGGTGCTGCGGTGGATGCTGTGAATCAGATCGGCATTGAGCAGAAAGCCCTGGCCTGCTTCAATCAGGTATTCTTCCGTCCCGGCCGACAGCTGCACCGTACCGCGGCGGACCAGGCCGGCCTCCAGATCTTCATGCCAGTGCCACGGCACCGGGTAGTGCAGGGTGCTGCGGTAAGCGGCGATGGGGAACTGCTCTGTCCCGTGTTTCTTGGTCTCCCGGCCCTTTGCGTCAACCGGCACCTGTGAGGATGAAATCGGCATATATCCTCCTTTCTGGCGATATTGTCATATAATTCCGCATAAAATCTTATAATAAATAATGA
>JAFWJP010000007.1 GCA_017514645.1 Solobacterium sp.
CATGAGCAGCTGCTGGCAGCGGACGGTATCTACAGAAGGATATTCAACCTGCAGAGCGCACAGGAGGCAGAATGGTGACCAGGAACGACTATGATGTAAAACTGCCGCTCTTCGGACTGCCGAAACTGTGGCCGTATGTAAAAGGATACCGCGGTATCATTCTTTTCAATGTGCTCTGCGGTGCCGCGTCCAGCCTGATCGATTCCATCTATCCGCTGTTCAACCGGTATGCCCTGGATCATTTTGCGGCATTGCATACGACGGACACCCTGATGATGTTCATTGCGCTCTTCATCGCTGTTGTCATCGTACAGGTGATCCTGAACTATATCAGTACCTATTACTGCGGCAAGGTCGAGATGGAGGTGGACCGTGATCTGCGGAACAGTTCCTTTGAACACCTGCAGCGGATGTCTTTTTCCTACTACAATCAGAACAATGTCGGCTACATTCATGCCCGTGTAATCAGCGATACGGGAAAGATCGGTGAAATGATCGCCTGGCGGCTGATGGATATCGTCTGGATGGGTTCCTATCTTGTCTTCATCATCGTCGTGATGCTGAGGATCGACCTGAAGCTGGCAGGCTATGTTCTGACGATCGTTCCGGTTGCTGTACTGCTGATTACGCTGTTCCAGAGAAAACTCATCGTTCTCAACCGGCGGATCCGTGAAACAAATGCCAGGATCACCGGTGATTTCAACGAAGGAATTACCGGCGCCGCGGCCATCAAGACGCTGGTGATCGAAGACCGGATCAACCATGGTTTTACTTCCGATACTGCGGAAATGGAACATGTTTCGGTCAGAACGGCTCACTATTCCGCATTGTTCACAGCGGTCGTAACCTTGATGAGTTCACTGACACTGGCCATCGTCATGTACAACGGAGGGCACATGACGATGGATGGAGTCATGCGTATCGGTACGTTGTCGGTATTCATGAACTATGCCATCAATATGATCCAGCCCATCCAGGGATTGATCATGACGATCTCCGCGATGATCTCGATCCAGGTCAACATTGAGCGCTTTACCAGGCTGATGGAGACGGAACCCGGTGTATCCGACCGTCCGGAAGTCATAGAGAAGTACGGAGACATCTTTGACGCGAAAACGGAAAACTGGGAAGAGCTGACAGGTGATATTGAATTCCGGGATGTTACATTCCGCTATCCTGATGGTACGGAAAATGTGCTGGAGCACTTCAATCTGAATGTTCCTTACGGCACAAATATCGCAATCGTGGGTGAAACCGGGGCAGGAAAGAGTACATTGGTCAATCTGGTGTGCCGGTTCTATGAGCCGACGGACGGCCAGATCCTGCTGGACGGCAGGGATCTCAGAGAACGTTCACAGCTGTGGCTGCACAGGAATATCAGCTATGTGCTGCAGACACCGCATCTGTTCTCCGGGACGGTGCGGGACAACCTGCGCTACGGCAATCCGGAAGCAAGTGATGAACAGATCATGGCAGCGCTGCATCTGGTTGCGGCAGAGGAAGTCATAGCCAAGATGCCGGCCGGTCTGGACAGTGAAGTCGGGGAAGACGGCGGACTGCTGTCAACCGGAGAAAAGCAGCTTCTGTCCTTTGCCAGGGCGATCCTTGCAGACCCGCGCATTCTGATTCTGGATGAAGCGACTGCTTCCGTAGATACCATAACGGAGAAAAAGATCCAGAATGCCATCGACCAGGTCATCCGCGGCAGGACCTCGTTCGTCATCGCGCACAGGCTTTCCACGATCGTCAATGCGGATGTTATTCTGGTCGTTCAGGACGGAAGGATCATTGAAAGGGGAAAGCACGGCGAACTGATGCGGAAGAAAGGTGCCTACTATGCACTGTACATGCGTCAGTATGAAGATATGCTCGTGGATACGATATAAAAAAGCGGCCATTGAACTGCCCCAGAAAAATGGGACAATCATAAAAAAGCGGTGGAAAGGTATGACTCCCTGAATTGAAAAGGTGTCATACCTTTTAGTTTTCGTTGCGGGCGCTCATAGTTGTAAAAGCGGATGTAATGATCGACCATCCGG
>JAFWJP010000046.1 GCA_017514645.1 Solobacterium sp.
CGTCTGATCAAAGGCCATAATCCGCCGCCTGTTTCCTCTGTTGACAGCTATGGCTACAAACTGCTGCAGAAGATCATGGAGGAAAAATACCCGGGTATCGTTTTCGTCCCCAGCATGATGGCCGGCGGTACCGACTCCCGCTACTACAGCGACCTGTCACCTTCCCGCAGCGTCTACCGCTTTACCGGCATCTTCTACGACGGGAAATCCGGTGGCGCCCATTCGGTCAACGAGCACATCGACACTGCTGTTCTTTGCGACAACGTCGAATTCTATGTCAATCTCTTCTCCCGTTACGGCGAAGAACTCTAGACCATTATAAAAGACTGATTCACATGAACCAGTCTTTTCATTTTGTCTTATTTACCGGAAATAGCGCAGCCTTTGAAGGCGATGCTCGGTGTCACGACGGAATGCTGTTTCCATTCCAGATCACTGCCGACAGCAGTGACATTGCCCATCATTTCCAGGAAATTGGCGGCGACAGTCACCAGCGATACGCTGTGGTCGCGCTTCCCGTCTTTTACCCAGTAGCCGGAACACTGCAGCGAGAAATCCGTCGTGACGGGATTGATGCCGGCATGCAGACCGGCCAGCGTGGTGATGACCAGTCCGTTCTGCATCTCTGCGCACAGTTCCTTCAGCGTTTTGTCACCGGGCTCAATGCAGCAGTTCATCGGACTGACTTCCACCGGCGACGCATAGGAACCACGGAAGCCGTTTCCTGTACTTTCTGCATTTATCCGGGACGCGCTGCGGGTATTGTGCAGGATGGTGCGGAACACACCATGATCCACGATGGTCTTCGCTGACGTCGGACAGCCTTCATCATCAAACGGACAGACCTGTGCGGCTTCTCTGCGCAGGGGATCATCCGTGATGGTGATCTTTCCGGAGAATACCGGCTGGCCGTACTGGTCGCGCAGCGGGGAGATCCCTTTGGCAATCAGATCACCGGAAAACATGGAACTGAATGCCGTAAACAGGGCTGTCATCGCACCGCTTTCGAAGATGACGGGATAGGTTCCGCTGGCCATGGATGACGCATTGAGCTTGTTCAGTACATCCGTACAGAGCTTTTCTACGAACGCGTCCCGGTCGAAGGTGTGAATATCCTCAACGATTTCCGACCGGTATTCATTCTTGATGTCATTACCGTCTTTCGCTGCTGCGCCGCAGGTCAGGATCTGAACCGTATCAGTATCCTCCAGATCCATGCCCAGGGAATTGAAGATGGAACGGGTACCGGTTTCTTCGGACCAGCCTTCACGGATCACCATGAAGATCCGCTCATCATAGGCCAGGACGCGTTGTTCGATGTCTGCCAGAAGTTCCCTGACCTCTGCTGCAGTCGGTGTGGTCCAGCGGCGCTGTGGGGCTGTTTCAGGGACCGGCAGCGGCGAACGGATCACGCCCGGTTCATCGGAAGTGATGGCGCCTGCCTGTTCCTTCATCGAAGCGATGATGCGGTCCATACCGTCATCGGAAAGGTCTTCCGTGGCGTAGTTCACCATCTTTCCGCCGCAGATGCCGCGCAGTGATGTGCCGAGTACACGGCTTGCGGTAAACGTATCCATCTTTCCTTCAAACCAGGTGTAGGAACGTTCCTTCGTTCCGCTCTGGTAAATCTCGAACTGATCGAATCCGGCAGCCAGCGCTGCCTTGATCCATTCCTGCTTATTCATTTGCCGTACCTCCGACTGTAATGGATGATACACGGATCGTCGGCTGTCCGACATCGGTCGGTATTGATCCGCTCAGGGATCCGCACATCCCCTGTCCTGTTTTCAGATTGCTGCAGACACGGTCGATGCTTTTCAGGATCTCCGCTCCGTTGCCGATGAGTGACGCACCGCGTACAGGATAAGAGATCTTCCCGTTTTCGATCAGGTAGCCTTCATTGACCGCAAAGTTGAACTCACCGGTCTGCGGATTGACACTTCCGCCGCCCATCTTTTTTGCGTAGAGTCCCCTCTCGATTCCTTCAAACAGTTCTTCAAAGGAATCATTGCCCGGCAGAATGAAGGTATTGGTCATCCGGGAAGTCGGCTCGAACCGGTAGGACTCCCGGCGGGAACTGGATGTGGAATCCATGTTCATCCTTCTGCCGTTCAGGCGGTCGATCATATACGATTTCAGAATACCGTTCTCGATCAGAACACGGCGCTTCTGGAAGTTGCCTTCATCATCGATGTTCTGTGATCCCCAGGCATTGGGAATCGTCCCGTCATCCACGGCACTGACGCAGTCTGCCGCGATCTTTGTGCCGAGCTTGCCGGAGAATACACTCATGCCGCGGGCAACGGAAGTAGCCTCCAGAGAGTGTCCGCAGGCTTCATGGAAGATCACACCGCCGAACCCGTTATCAATGATGACCGGCATCTTTCCTGAAGGACAATCTTTTGCGGCAAGGTTGACCAGAGCAACCCTGGCTGCCTCTCTGCCGCTTTCTTCCGGTGTTACAGTACGGTAAAACTCCAGACCCATGCCGGCACCGGGGCGATCACCGCCGCTCTGCAGATTCCCGTTTTCCGAAGCAAACGCTGTTGTCATCAGCCGCGTGCGTACCCGTGTATCCCGGATCAGACGGCCTTCACTGTTGGCAATCTGTACTTCCTGTTTAACGTTCAGCAGTTCGGTCTGAACCTTGACGATGCGCGGGTCTGTCCCGAATGCCGCATTGTTCGCTCGTTTCAGCAGTTCCGTCTTTTCTTCCAGGGAGACGGATTCATAATCGATCTCCACGGGATTCCGGTTCTCATACAGAACTTCCTGCAAATTGACAGCAGCATCCTTGTCACAGCTGCCCAGCGCATCCCGCAGATCATGGATCAATGATATTACGGAATCTTCAGAAGTGTCGTTGGTATAGGCATAGACAGACTCCAGTTCCTTATACAGCCGGATACCGATACCTGCCGTGATGACCTGATTCACATCCTCGGTCTTTCCGTTGAGCGCCTTGATCGCTTCACTGTGTTCCAGTTCCTCGTAGATCTCGGCAAAGTCCGCTTCGGACTTCATGCATTCGGAAAGATAGTGTTCCAATTGTTTCTTTTCAAGCATAGTACGCCCTTTCTCGATGGTACCATTGTACTTCGAACAGGCTGAAAATCCTACGACTGTATAAAGAAGAACTGCGGATTCATGAAATGAAAATCCACTGTGGCCTTGATTCTTCACTGAAAATTGTTTCAGAAAATTATTTACAATATTATTGAGTTTTCAGAAAACATTCATCATTCCATTGAAAACAGCATCATTTCAATGTACGATTTCAGCATATTTTCAGGAGGGAAATATGAAATTCAGAAGAACAGTGAGTGCCCTGTTGGCAGGGCTGCTGCTGGTCGGATGCGGTTCATCCGGCGGCAGTGATTCCGGCAGTACTGATGCCGACAATTCAATCGTTGTCATGCTTCAGTCTGATCTCAACACCATGGATCACCATGTAGCGACAGACGGAACATCATTCATTATGCAGTCCATGTGCATCGGCGGACTCGTTGCGCTGGACGCAGAGAGCCAGCCGGTTGCGGATCTGGCAGAAAGCTGGGATATCAGTGAAGACGGTACTGTATATACGTTCCACATCCGTGATGGTGTCAACTGGTCGAACGGTACGCCGGTCACAGCCAATGACTTCGTCTACGGCTGGCAGCGCCTGGACAGCCCGGATCTGGCTTCCGAGTACGCGTTCATCGTTGAGACGATCGGTGTCAAGAACGCGGCGGCTGTCTACAAGGGAGAAATGCCGCTGGATGCGCTTGGTGTAGAAGCTGCAGATGACAAGACATTCGTCGTTACGCTGGATCAGCCGTGCGGATTCCTGCTGGGTCTGATGGCCTTCCCGTCCTTCTTCCCGCTGAATCAGGAGTTCTTCGAAGCTCACGCAGATACCTACGCGCAGTCCATCGATGATCTGCTCTACTGCGGTCCCTACACATTCACAAAGTGGGAAGAGAATACAGAATACACATTCACAAAGAACCCGGACTACTGGGATGCCGCAAACTGCACGGAGGATGTTGACGAAGTAACATTCCGCTTCCTCTCCGAGTCGCAGTCCGCTGCCCTTGCCTACCAGCAGGGAGACATTGATGTCGTTACGCTTGCCGGTGACCTGGTCGATCAGTACAAGGATGACCCGGGCTTCACACAGAAGCTGGACGGCTTCGGATGGAGACTTTCCATCAACTTCCTGAACGATTCCGGCATCTTCAACAACCTGAACCTGCGCAAGGCTCTGACACTGTCCATTGACCGTGATGTCATCGCGGACAACGTTCTCAAGGACGGTTCCATCGCCGCCGAAGGATTCATCCCCCTGCACTTCGCATACGGCCCTGACGGAACAGACTTCCGTGAAACAGCCGGTGATCTGCTGCCGTACGATCCGGATGCCGCAAAGGAATTCCTGGAGAAGGCAAAGGAAGAACTGGGTACAGACAACATCGCATTCGAACTGCTGTATGAAACGGATTCCGAAGCACCGGACAAGGTCTGCATCAACCTGCAGGCAATGTGGAAGGAAAACCTCGGCATCGATGTTACCCTCGTACCGAAGTCCAAGAAGGAACGTCTGGATATGATGAACCATCTGAACTATGACATCGGTCTGACACGCTGGGGTCCTGACTACGCTGATCCGCAGTCATTCCTGGATCTCTACAAGTCCAACATCTCCGGCTACAACGGTGCGTACTTCAACGATGAAGTTGATGCCCTGCTCGACAAGGCAGAGACCGGTGAAGATTCTGCAGATCCGGAAGCACGCTGGGCTGACATGATCGAAGTCGAGAAGATGCTGCTGGACGATGTCGCAATGATTCCTGTCTTCCAGACCGGAACACCGATGCTCATCAATCCGGATGTTACAGGTATCGAATTCCACAACGCCGGTGTCGATTCCTATCGTCACATCCATAAGAACTGATCCGAGCAACTGCACACATGAACTGAAACACAATGTAATAGAGCGGCTCCTACCGCTCTATTGCATTGTCTCTGAAACAGAAAGGAAAACGATATGTCAAAGTATATTACGAAGCGGGTACTGATCAGTATTCTCACACTGCTGGCAATTCTGTTCGTGCTCTTCCTGATGCTTGACTTCATGCCCGGATCGCCGTTCAACGATGAAAAGCTGACCGAAGCCCAGAAGGCCCTGCTGTACGCCAAGTACGGACTGGACCAGCCGTTCTTTATCCGCTTTGCGAAATATGTCGGTGCGGTTCTGCGCGGTGATCTTGGCTTCTCCTACGTTCTCAACAAGAACAAGGCCGTTACCGATATGATCAAGGGACCGCTGGTTGTCTCGCTCAAGGTCGGTGCCCTTGGAATGCTGCTGGGTACGGCGCTGGGACTGCTGCTCGGCATTGCCGCAGCGCTCAAGCACAATACCTGGATCGATACACTGTGTTCCATCGTATCCATTCTGGGTGTCTCCGTACCATCCTATGTATTTGCCCTTCTGCTGGCTTATTTCGTCGGTTTCAAGATGGGATGGATTCCGATCCTCTACAGTTCAAAGAATGTCCTGAAGAGCTTTATCGGACCGATGCTGGCATTGGCAATGAGCCCGATGGCCAGCGTATCGCGCTTCACCCGCTCTGAAATGATCGATGTTCTCGGATCCGACTACATCCAGCTGGTGGAATCCAAAGGTGTCCGTCAGAGCAACGTGATCCTGAAACATGCCCTGCGCAATACCCTGATTCCGATCATTACGATCATGGGCCCGATCCTGGTCAACCTGCTGACCGGTTCCATGGTTGTTGAAAAGGTCTTCGGCGTACCGGGCATCGGTACAATGATGGTGACCGCCATCCAGTCCAACGACTACAATGTCACGATTGCCTGCGCATTCGTCTATTCCGCGATGTATATCGTCATGATGCTGATCATCGATATTCTCTACGGTGTCATTGATCCGCGGATCCGTGTCGCAAAGGAGGGCAGCTGATATGAGTGAATATGCAGAGAAGCACATGCCCATCATCGAGAATGACTGGGAAGACGAAGATTTTGTCTTTGTGCAGGAGAATACCCGTCTCAAGGACAAGGTCTACCAGCAGACATCCTTTATCCGCGATGTCTGGAACAACTTCTCCAAGAACAAGGGAGCCGTTGTCGGTCTGGTCATCATCACCGTCATCATCCTGTTTGCCGTGTTCGGACCGATGATCTCCGGCTACCGCTATGATGAGATCATTCTGGCGGAGCAGAGTATGCCGCCGAGGATTCCTGTACTGGAGAAGTTCCATCTCTTCAATGGTGTGGAGAAAGGTGTCAATGTGTACAAGGACCGCGGTCTGACGGATGTCTACCATTGGTTCGGTACCGATACCAACGGCCGTGACCTGTTCACCCGTGTCTGGGAAGGTACCCGGATCTCCCTGTCCATTGCGTTCATCGCCGTTGCGATCGATATTATCATCGGGATGTCCTACGGTCTGATTTCAGGCTATTTCGGAGGCAAGGTCGACATGATCATGCAGAGATTCGTTGAGATCCTCAACGGTATCCCGACGCTGATCCTGGTCACGCTGATCGGTCTTGTACTCCCCCCCGGACTCAAAACGATCATCTTCGCCCTGATGATCACCGGCTGGATCGGCATGTCCAGGATCTCCAGAGCAGAAGTCCTGAAGCTCAAGGAACAGGAATATGTCCTGGCTTCCCGTACTCTCGGTCTCAAGAGTTTCGGCATCATCTTCAAGGAGATCATGCCGAACATCTTCGGGCAGCTCATCACCATGGCGATGTTCTCGGTACCGAGCGCAATCTTCATGGAAGCGTACCTGTCCTTCCTGGGACTGGGTATTCCCGCCCCTGCCGCATCTCTCGGTACATTGATCTCCGACGGTTACAAATCCTTGACCGTCCATCCCTATATCATCATGAGCGCGATCACGGTTCTGGCACTTCTGATGCTCAGCTTCAACCTGTTCGCCGACGGTCTGCGCGATGCGTTTGATCCGAACCAGAAACACTGAGGTGGCAATATGACAACAAAACCCGGAAAAAGACCCAAGAGCGACCGTGTTCTGATGATCCGTGATCTGAACATCTCGTTTGAAACCGCCAACGGAAAAGTCAACGCGATCCGCGGTGTCCGTATGGACCTCTACCGCGGAGAAACCATTGCCATCGTCGGTGAATCCGGTTCCGGAAAATCCGTCACGGTCAAGACGATCATGGGCATCCTCGCCCCGAACGGCAAGATCGAGAGCGGAAGGATCGACTACACATTCACCAATGACAAGGGAGAAAAGGAAACCGTCGATATGACGAAACTCTCCCAGAAAGAGATCCGCTACCGCTTCAACGGCAAGCACATCGCCATGGTCTTCCAGGATCCGATGACATCACTGGACCCGACGATGACCATCGGAAAGCAGATCACGGAAGGCATGATCCTGCACGAGCACCTGAGCAAGGATGAAGCCGAAGCACGGGCAATCGCCCTGCTGCAGGAAGTCGGCATCGAGAATCCAGAGAAGCGCTTCAGGCAGTATCCGCACCAGCTGTCCGGCGGTATGCGTCAGAGAGTCGTCATTGCGATCGCCCTCGCCTGCAACCCGGATATCCTGATCTGTGATGAGCCTACGACTGCTCTGGATGTCACCATCCAGGCCAAGATCCTCGAACTCATCAAGAAGATCCAGAAGGAAAAGAACATCTCAGTCATCTACATCACCCATGACCTGGGTGTTGTGGCCAAGGTTGCGGACTACGTGGACGTCATGTATGCCGGACGCATCATCGAAAAAGGAAATGTCGATGAAGTCTTCTACGATCCGAAGCACCCGTATACCTGGGGTCTGCTGGCTTCGATGCCGGATACCGATACGGATTCCACGCGCCTGTTTGCGATTCCCGGTACACCTCCGGATCTGCTGGAAGAGATCGTCGGCGATGCATTTGCGCCGCGCAATCCCTATGCGCTGGCCATTGATTATAAGGCGGAACCTCCGATGTTCAATGTCGGCGGACACCACCGTGTAGCTTCCTGGCTCTACGATCCCAGAGCACCGAAGGTGGAGCTTCCGGAACAGCTCAAGGAGCGTCTGGCTAAGATGAAGGCAGAACGTGACCGGCTGAATTCAGCCATGGAAGGAGCACAGGCATGACAGAGATCAACTATGCAGCAGAGCCGCTGCTCCATGTAGAAAGACTCAAGCAGCACTTCCGCATCTCCCGTAACTTTACGACCAAAGCTGTGGACGGCATCAGTTTCGATATCTGGGAAGGTGAAACCTACGGTCTGGTCGGTGAGTCCGGCTCGGGCAAATCAACGACCGGAAGAGCGCTCATCCGCCTCTACGATCCGACTGCCGGCAAGATCATCTTCTGCGGTCACGATATCAGCGGAAAGATGAATGCCGATGACGAACGGTTCCTCCGCCAGAATATGCAGATGATCTTCCAGGATCCCATGGCCTGCCTCAATCCCCGGAAGAAGGTCGGTGATATCATTGCCCAGGGTCTGGAGATCCATCACCTTTACAAGGATGAGGCAGAAAAGGAGCAGAAGGTCAATGCGATCCTTGACAAGGTCGGCCTCTCCAAGGAACACGCAACACGTTATCCTGCCCAGTTCTCCGGCGGTCAGAGACAGCGGATCGGCATTGCCAGAGCACTGGTCATGAATCCGAAGCTGGTCATCGCCGATGAAGCAATCTCCGCCCTGGATGTTTCCATCC
>JAFWJP010000047.1 GCA_017514645.1 Solobacterium sp.
CAGTAGAACTTCAAAGGAACTGCTGTCCGTCCGGTCATCCACCCCGGCTGTACTGTTCAGCAGGATCCGCTCGGTCTGGAACCAGGCGCAGCGGACGAGAAGTTCGGACGCGTAACCCGGACGATAGCGCAGCACCCGGATCGGCTGGCGCGGTTCTTCCGAACTGTGCAGGTCCATGACATCCAGGGCTTTGGCAATATGCAGCGGACGCGGATTCCCGTCTTTGTCCGTTCTGCCGTAATCGTAGATCCGGTAGGTCAGATTGCTCGATTCCTGGATCTCGGCAACGACGATGCCTGCACCGATGGCATGCACGGCTCCGGCCTTGATGAAGAAGACATCATTGGCATGGACCGGTACGCTGCGCAGATGCTTGAGGATCGTACCGTTTTCCAGTGCTTCGCGGACTTCTTCCTTCGTCACATTCTCCGTGAATCCGTAGATGAGCCTTGCGCCTTCCTCTGCAGACAGTACATACCACATCTCGCTCTTGCCCAGAGACCCGTTTTCATATCTCTTTGCATAGTCATCATCGGGATGGACCTGTACCGAGAGATCGCGTGCTGCATCGATCAGCTTGACCAGCACCGGCAGTTCCCCCTTCGTCACGGGATGGGTGCCCAGGATCTCCGGATGATCCTGTATGACATCACGAAGAATACAGCCGGCAAAAACACCGCTTCCGATGATGCTCGAACCGTCCGGATGGGTACTGCACTCCCAGCTTTCTGCCAGCGGTGTGCATTCTGTCTTCTTGCCGTATTCCTTCTTCAGGCGTTCTCCGCCCCAGAGATAATCCTGGTATGCCGGGATCAGCAGAAAAGGTTCATTCAGGCCAATCGTATTTGATCTTGTCCCTGACATCGATATCCTTTCCCAGCTGTACTTCAATGATCTTCAGTTCACTGTCCGCAATGACCGCATGCCGGCATCCCGCCTGCATCGTAATCACATCCCCTGCTTTCACGGGCTGTTCCATCCCGTCGACGATCGTTCTTCCGGTGCCGGAGATGACCGTCCACATTTCATCACGGCGCTCATGGCTGTGATAGTTCATCCGGTGTCCGGGATTCAGGGTGATCTTGATCGTCAGGGATTCCTTGTCCGCGTCGATGACTTCATAGCTTCCCCAGCTCTTTTCCGCAAACATGATCCGGTCTTCGAACTGTTCCGCATAGGGTTTCAGATAGGAAGACTGTTCCTTGTCCGCCACCAGGATCCCGGAAGGAGATGCCGCAATGACCGCATCATGAATCCCCATGACCAGCACCGGCATATCCAGCGCGTTGATGATATTCACATTGGAGCAGGTGTCCGCAATGACGCCGTTCCCGATGACATCACTGTGCATCGCCTCCGTAAAGGTATTCCAGGTACCGAGATCCTTCCAGTCACCGTGATAGCGCATGACCTGGATGCTCGGTTCCTTCTCCGCAACAGCATAGTCAAAACTGATCTTCTTCACGGTTTCATATTTACCGAGAAGATCATAGTAATCCGTATAGTCCAGCAGTTCATGTCCCTTTTCCAGCATGTAGGAAAGACGGAAGGCAAACACACCACCGTTCCAGAGCGCGCCCTGGGCAATGTACTGCTCTGCGGTCTTCGCGTCGGGTTTCTCCCGGAACATCTTGACACGGCTGATTCCCTCTTTGGTTTCCGGGATGATGTAACCGTACTTTTCGCTTGGATAGGTCGGTTCGATTCCCAGAAGATTCAGGGACGCTGCACCGGTTTCCGCGAGATCACTGAGCTGTTTCAGTGCTTCGAAGTAGGTATCGTCCACATAGGGGTCGACCGGGCAGATGACCACAGGCGCATCCGCATCCGTATGCTTGACATCATGGAGATATTCACAGGCCAGTACGATTGCGGCAAACGTGTCCCTTCTCGCCGGTTCCATGGAAATATCCACGTTGTTGTCCAGCTGGTTGTGGATCAGGGAGATCTGCTGCTTGGCCGATGCGATCGTGATATCCGCTTCCGGATCCACACGCTTGATGCCGTGATACATCCGCTGCACCATGGATTCATATTCTCCGTCATTGGTGCGGAACAGTTTGATGAACTGCTTGGAGCGGATATCATTGGACAGCGGCCACAGGCGTTTGCCGCTTCCTCCGGACAACAGAATGAGATTCATAGGCTATCGCTCCGCCCGCATCGGATTGTGCAGGAAATCTTCATAGGACAGCCGGATGCCGTCCTCCAGCTCCGTCATATAGGTCCAGCCGAGCGCAGCGGCCTTGGATACATCCAGAAGTTTTCTCGGCGTGCCGTTCGGCCGGGTCGTATCCCAGCGGATTTCGCCTTCGTAGCCGATCACCTTGGCGACAAGCTCTGTCAGTTCCTTGATGGTCAGTTCCTTCCCGGTACCGGCATTGACCGTTTCATTGCCGGAATAGTTGTTCATGAGGAACACACACAGGTTTGCCAGATCATCCACGTACAGGAATTCCCGCAGCGGAGAACCGTCTCCCCAGCAGGTGACGTACGGAAGACCTGCTTCCTTGGCTTCATGGAAGCGGCGGATCAACGCCGGCAGAACATGGCTGTGCTCCGGATGATAGTTATCGTTGGGACCGTAAAGGTTTGTCGGCATGAC
>JAFWJP010000048.1 GCA_017514645.1 Solobacterium sp.
CGGTGTTACGATCGGCGATGACAGTATCATCGGGGCCGGCAGCGTCGTCACCCGGGATATCCCTTCCGGTGTCCTGGCCGCAGGCATACCCTGCCGTGTCCTCCGGGAACTGCACGAAGACGACCGGTTTCCAGCCGAAGAATAAAGCATCCTGCACTCAGGATGCTTTCTGTGTATCGATCGTATCCGCGAAGACGAAGTACCGCTGGTACAGGAACTCCGTCGTGAAGTTCAGTACCATATTGATCCCCGTCGCCAGGTATTCATTCCAGCCCAGGGACATCGTCAGCCAGTGCTCCAGCATGGTGGATGCCGGCGTGAATACCGCATAGTAGAGCGCCACCTTCATCATCGCTCGGGGAATATTGCCGGCAGAACGGAACGTATACTTCCGGTTCAGGGTGAAATTCCAGAGAACCGAAAGCACCAGTCCCGCAAGATAGGACATCCAGTACGGTGCCTGAATGAATTCATTCAGCAACGTGAAGGTCAGGATCTCGATCAGTCCGGCACTGATGGAGAAGAAAGTGAATTTCAGAAACCGCAGAGCCTCTTTCATACGTATCCATTATAGTACTTCAGCGTGAAAACGGGCACTCTACGATGCATAGGGTGACTTTGCGCACAGCCGCAGTAATCTGGAACCAGGAGGAACAAGTCATGAATACCGAAAAAACAGGAAGGTATATTGCGGAATGCCGCAGAAAGAAGAACCTCACCCAGAAAGACCTGGCTGATCTTCTGTATGTATCGGATAAGGCGGTTTCCCGCTGGGAAACCGGAAGAGGGTTTCCGGATGTAAACAATCTGGAGGAGATCGCGGTAGTGCTGGATACCAGCGTTGCGGAGCTGATCCGCGGCGAACGGATCGAGGAACACGTCGGCGCCGAGGAAGCCAACGCCCTGGCGGAAGATACCGTGAGCCTGGCAAAAACATTTCTGCAGAAGAGAAAGGTGCAGAATATTCTGACAGGTCTGCTGATCAGCCTGATCGTTGTGATCCTGGCGGCAGTCCATCTGAACAGCCCGGTCCGGCTCTCTGATCCGGAAACGTTCATTCATGTGGAAACGCTGCAGGACGGACGGATCATCGCAGTCGTCGAGGAACCGATCGCCGGCTGGGAACTGGAACACGTCAGTGATCCGGAGGATCAATCCCCGTATACCTTCCTCAGCTGCTACAGGACCATACTCAGTACCTGGACGGGCAGGGACAGTGAACCGCTGATCCTGCTGGGAAGTGAGGATACCGCAGGGTATGTCTACTATTACCCCGGAAAGGATACGGATGTCATGCTGTATCCGTACCTGCTGTATCCCGGGAGGAAGACGGATCAATGGGGCGGTGTGCAGACCCTGCCGCGGCTCATCTACAATGGCTGGCTGTTCATCGGCCTGATCGCTTCCGTGATCTGCTGCACAGCCGCGCTCCTGCTGCGGAAGACGCGTTACTCGCGCATTGCGCTCAAAGCCGCGGGACTGCCCGCTGCCTTCTCCTTGAGCAACATCCTTGTCCTCTGGGGGAAGCGCACGGAAGTCTACAACGCCATGTATTACCTGAGCGGGATCCTGATCGTGACGATCCTGCTGGAGATCCTGTACGTGATCATCCTTGACCGGCGGAAGAAGATACACTGATCACCCTTCCTTTCCGCAGAATGTACTATAATATTCGTAACGAGTATTACCGTAAAATCATTCAGAAAAGGAGACGTTATGACAGAAACAATGACCAAGCGGGAACGTTTCATGCATTTCGCTGCCAATGAACCCGTAGACCGCGCACCTGTCGCATTCTTCCACCATTTCACGGGACCGGACAAATGGTTCCGCGGTCTGGAGGATGAGGAAGCCTTTGAGCAGAACATCGAAGGACACCGGATCGCCCGGGAGATCTTTGATCCGGATGTGATCAAGGTCATGAACGATACGCTCATGATCATGCTGGTGGACGCTTCCTTCGTGAAGAGCGCAGCGGATCTGAAGGATGTAAATCCTCCGCGCCACGGCTCTCTCTTCTTTGAGAAGTCCAAGGAACTGACGCGGCGCGCCTTAGCTTTCTATGAAGGTTCGGACGCTCCGACGTACTTCACGGGGTTCTCCCCGGCACAGATTCTGCGCCTGGGGCTGAACAAGGCTGAGATTCCGAC
>JAFWJP010000049.1 GCA_017514645.1 Solobacterium sp.
GATGGGACTGTGTATACTGAGGGATATTGAGACGTTGATTGCGAACAGAAAGGCGATCTGTGATCATTACCGTGATCGTCTGGACGTCATTCCGGGCATCAAGCTGAACGCAGTGCAGGAAGGTGTATACTCCAACTATGCCTATTTCCCGGTGGAAATCATTGCAGAAGACTACGGAATGGACCGTGATACATTGATCAGGCACCTGAACGAATACAATGTCTTCCCTCGGAAGTATTTCTACCCGATTGCCAGTGATTTCCGGATGTTCCGGGGAATCTACGATCCGGAGGATACGCCCATTGCACTGCAGGCGGGATACAGGGTCATGACTCTGCCGCTGCATGCAGAACTGCCGATGGAGGATGTGGACTTCATCTGTGATCTGATCGGACACTTTGCAAAGTAAGAAAACACCCGGTTGTACAACCGGGTGTTTAAATGCATTATCGTTCCGCAAAGAACTTGATCAGTGCCTGTGGTTTTGTCCGTGTCAGCAAGAGTACCAGCGCACAGCCGAGCAGTTCCAGCACAATGCAGTACGCAAACAAAGCAATATATCCGTTCGGTATCAGAATCCTTCCTGCGGCAGTATTCAGGGCCGCGAACATGCCTGCGGTCGTGACCAGGACCGACAGATGTGTCCGGATCCCGTCCATCTGCTTTCCGGCGTAGTACGGCAGGAAGACAACATAGTACAGGAGATAGGTCAGATTGTTTGCCAACAGGATACCGACGGTACCAAGATTGGTAAACTTCAATGTCAGGAAGATCAACAGCAAACTGAAGCACCCAATCACAAGCATTGCAATGGAAGGCACTTTGACTTTGTTCAGTGCAGTCATGGAGGAGGTATAGACTGTACTGATGTATGTCAGCAGCAGCTGTGACAGATTCAGCCAGGACAAGATGTAGAGAACAGAGTGGTTTTCTCCGGGCAGCCACAAGCGATAGAATGATCCGCCGAAGCCCATCATCAACGTACATGGGATAACAATGAACATCACGACGATTTCCTGAAGAAGAAGCATTTTTCCGGCAATATCATCAATCTTTGAAACCAGTAGTTTGACAATCAGGGGCTGCAGGATAACCTCGACAGAAAAGAAGAACAGTGACCCAAACTGGTACAAAGTCTGTACCAGTGAAAGCGGTGCAGAAGTCTCTGCGCCGAGAAAGATATTGACGATACTCAGCTGTGCATTGTTAATGAGCATCAAGCCTATCCGGTTGATCATAACCCAGAAACCCGATCGTGTTAGATCACCAATCTTGGACATGGAGAACATCCGGCGGTCAAAATGAAAATCCGGAAGAAGGAGCTTTGTCGCAAGTATATTCAACAGCAAATGAACCACTGCCGCAAAGAACAGGACAAATCCATAGCTGACAATGGTCAGCCTGTGCATATACATAAAGGCGAAGAAGCAGACCAATTTGGAGAAACTGATAATCAGATCAATCACTGCTTTAATATCCATCCTGTTGCGGGCATACATTGAAATGCCGTAGACATTTGTCAGTGCATTGACAATAACTGACATCAGAAGCCATGAAAACAACTGTTTTACTTCAGGAACAATTCCAGCGGGAATATTCAGGATATGCTCAATGTTCAGAACAAATACAGCGAAAACGGCTGTCAGAAGAGCAGAAAGGAACAAATCTGCCAGTAAAACGGAAGAATAGTATTCCTTCGCTTCCTGATTCCTTTCTTCCAGCAGGGAGACCATAACAAAACGGGCTGAGAGATCGTTGACAGCTATGAAGACAATGGCAAAGTAATTCGCAAAGTTTGTCGCAATCGGATAATACTGATAAGTCAGGCTGCCGGCTGTCTCAATCAGATACTTGGAAATCACGAAAGATACAAGTGCGGAAACGGTGACTGAAAACAGATTCGAAATCATCGCCAGCCCGAGAGACCCTTTTTTAAATCCGAA
The DNA here is from genome assembly GCA_017514645.1 of Solobacterium sp. GTDB lineage: Bacteria > Bacillota_I > Bacilli_A > Erysipelotrichales > Erysipelotrichaceae > Bulleidia. The sequence goes on from JAFWJP010000049.1 coordinate 1,944, forward strand.
ATCAGCCATGATATCCCTCAATTCTGCGCAGCAGATCCTGCATCGCTTCCGTATCCGTTGCGGCATAGTCGATCACGGATGATTTCCTGTCAATGCAGATCTGAATCATTTTCTGCAGGATATCATTACGGTCGTAATCAGCCGCAACCGCACCGGATTCCTGCATAATCCGGTAGGTGGGACTGGTCTTCGTCGTGACGGCCAGTGTGTTCTTTTTCAAAAGGGAATATTCGACGACCTTGGAAGGGAGATACGGCTGAATGGTATCTTCCGGCAGGATCGTATCAAAGATGAGGACAGCATCCGATGCCTTCATCTTCTTCAAGCATTCTTCATAGGGTATCTTGTCGTGGATCCGGACGTGATCCGTGAGATCCAGCTTCTCGATCAGCTTACGATCGGATTTCCGGAATTCTCCGTACTGTTCAAAGATCAGGGGAAACTCCGGATATTTGTCCAGGAACATGCGCATGGCATGGAGGAACTCCTCGATGATGCGCAGACCGTAGACTCTGCCAAAATGGGAGAGATAGAAGCCGGTATGCGCTTCATCCCCCAGTGCATTGAGAGAGTTCCACTCCGGTACGTAGTTCAGGGGGACGATCACGGATTTCGCACGGATGGCATCCGTGGGGATCCGGTGAGTGTACTTCTCATACTGTTCCAGCATGAATTCGCGCTGTTCGGGGCAGATGAACAGCAGGATGTCAGCGTTCTCGAGCGCATTGATCTCATCTTCATCCACCACGTAATACTTACAGTACAGCCGGAAGGCAATCTTCTCCGGCAGGGAATAGGCTTTATAGGTTTCTTTGTCAGAGACCTTGTACGGGGAGTGATTGATTGGATCGGTGAAGTTGGCAATCCAGGTGACGCCGGGATTCTGTTCCTTGATGCGCATGCCGGCCCGTACGGTATAGCATGGAAAGGAAGAAGTGTAGATGTATTCCTGCCCGCTGTACATTCCAACAGCGCTGTCAATGTATTTCTGCATGTGCTTCAGCGCAGAGGGCAGGTTGACATTGCGGATGGAGAACAGCACATTCCGGTAGTCATCCACCCAATGAACATGAAATTTCCAGTAATCCGGATCGTTTTCCAGGTGTGTTCTGACGGGGCTGTCTTCCTCCCAGTAGCGCAGTGCGCAGACGTCAATGTCAAAAGGAAGTGTCCGCAGCTGCTTGTAGACCAGCTGGGTCATAGGTTCGTTGGCCGGTACAAATGTCCCGGGGATGACAAGACAGCGTTTCATATGGTTACAGTTTAACGCGGGATGACAATTATCTCAATAAATGTGCATAGCCGGCAGGAAAAACGAGAACAATTATCAAATTCGTTGACAGTCATCGTACATGCGTATAATATGATAAACGTTCTCAATTTCGGAGGGAGTTCCATGAACACAAGACCGTTATACAAAACAAAGCACAGGGAAACGCTGATGCGGTATCTGGAACAGCATGCGGGAACGCATCTGACGGCTGCGGATGTCTGTCTGGGACTGAAGCAGCAGGGAACGGAGATCGGGCAGGCAACGGTGTACCGTCAGCTGGAACGATTGGTGGATGAAGGCGTCGTGAACAAGTACATCATCGACGAAAACAGTCCGGCGTGTTTTGAATATATCGGGAAGGACAGCCATGGCTGTGAGGTGTGCTTCCACTGTAAATGCGAGAAATGCGGAAAACTGATCCATCTGCATTGTGAAGAACTGGAAGGCATTCAGGCACACCTGCAGCAGGAACATCATTTCCTGCTGAATCCGATGCGGACGGTGTTCTACGGTCTTTGCGAGGACTGCGCAAAGGAGGCCGGAAGATGAAGAAGAACAGGTGGGCTGCGATTCTGCTGTCCATGACGCTGCTGGGAGGCTGCAGCAGTGCGCCGCAGGCAGAACCGAATGACAGACTGCAGATCATCACGACGATCTTTCCGGAATATGACTGGGTGATGAATGTACTTGGGGAGAATCCGGGAGAGGCGGAGGTCACACTGCTGCTGGACAATGGTGTCGACCTGCACAGCTATCAGCCGAGCGCAGAGGACATTTTGAAGATTTCAACATGCGATGTGTTCATCTATGTTGGCGGGGAATCGGATGCCTGGGTGGATGATGCACTGAAAAATGCGCTCAACGAGGATATGATCGTCATCAACCTGCTGGAATCCCTCGGTGATACAGCCAAGGAAGAAGAACATGTGGAAGGCATGCAGGAAGAAGATCATGATGCGGAAAGTCCGGAATACGATGAACATGTCTGGCTGTCACTGCGCAATGCGGAGGTCCTGACCGGTGTCATTGCGGATGCGCTGAGTACTGCGGATCCGGACAACGCGGACAGCTACCGGGCGAACGCAGAGGTGTACATTGCGGAACTGCAGGAGTTGGACGAGGAATATGCGGAAACGGTGGAAAGTGCGGAAAGGAAAACGCTGTTGTTCGGTGACCGCTTTCCGTTCCGCTATCTGACGGATGATTACGGTCTGGATTACTATGCAGCGTTTGCGGGATGTTCCGCGGAAACCGAAGCCAGCTTCGAAACGGTGGTGTTTCTGGCAGGCAAGGTGGATGAGTTGTCCCTGCCGGCGATCATGACGATTGAAGGAACGAATCACAGGATCGCGGAAACGATCCGGGAGAATACAGCGTCAAAGGATCAGGAAATCCTGGTTCTTGACTCCATGCAGGGGACTACATCAAAGGATGTGCAGAACGGTATCAGTTATCTGTCCATCATGGAGAAGAATCTGGAAGTA
>JAFWJP010000050.1 GCA_017514645.1 Solobacterium sp.
GAGTTCATAGACAACTATATCCACTATTACAACTATGAGAGACCTATGTATAAACTGCACTATAAAAGCCCTGCAGAGTTTACACTCTCGCAGGGCTATAAGGTGTCTTTTTGAACTGTCTACTTTTCGTTGACAAGTTCAGTACATCCTGTCTTTCATTTACTTTGTAATACCGTTTCCGCTCTGGTATTCCGCAGTGAGTTTTCTGACATCTCCGTTGGAAGTGCGTTCGAGGAGATGTGCCTCGGCCTGTACTTCCATCATCGCTTCCCGTTCTTCATCCTTCAGTGTTTCGGTATCCAGATCGATATACATCCGGATCAGCTCTTCTTCATAGTTCTCGATGAGCTTTTCATCGGCGAAGGCAGAGTCTACAGCGTAGTTGATCTGCGGAACATAGCTGTAGGTTTCCACGACTTCGCTGCGTGTCGGCGCAACGATCTCTGAAGCATCTGCAGGAATGTAGATATAACCGGTGACCGGTCTTCCGAAGCGGGGCTCATATCCCGGGCACCAGCATTCATTGTAGTTGCCCATGTAGCCGCCTTCTGCAATGTAGATGTTCGTTCCGTCAAAATCGATGACGTATGCCACGTGTCCCGGCCATACGACAACGGAGTTTGCACGTGGTTCGGTGGATACTTCATATCCGTAGGCTGCAGCGTTTGCGTACCATTCTCCGGCGTTGCCCAGACGCGGCAGGGCGATACCGGTCGCGTTGTATACCAGCTGCCAGGCACCCCATGTGCAGTTGGACCAGCCTCCGTAGTACGGATTGCTCGCTGTCCAGGACTCTTCGCCCTCAGCCAGTGCGCTTACGGGCTCTGCAGCAGGGACACAGAAGGCTGTGATCAGGGCTGCAGAAATGCCGGCAAGGCACTTCTTCAATCGTATTCTTCGGTTCATATGGTCTATTATACTCGTTTCCGGATATTACGCAAATCGGGCGGGAAGCCCTGAAGTTGAAATGAACAGGGTATCAATCTAAAATAGGATCGTAGAGAGGTGCAGTATGGCAAATCTACTTCCGGAAAAACTGACAACGCTGCGGAAGCGGTACCACTATGCCCAGGGTGATGTTGCGGCAAAGATCGGTGTCTCCGTAGCGGAATATATGAAATGGGAGAACGGCAGTTCTCTTTGCCGGATCGAACAGCTTGCAGCACTGGCGGAACTGTACGGAATACCGGTACAGAGCCTGGCGGATAATCTGGCTGTTCTTGAACTGCCTGACCCGGAACATGATTACGATGATATCCGGATCCCGACCTTTTCCGGTACGGTTACCGGCAGCGGGGTGGAACTGGATCAGGCACAGGCAGCGGAGATCATGTACGGTATGCCCAGCAGTGAGGACAGCGTAGAGATTCCGCTGGCGGATGATGTGAGCTACAGGCAGCCGGCAAGACAGGAAACTGTACGCATGCCGGCGGTGGGAGATACACAGCAGATCAGCGATACAAGGGAGTTTGCGTCGACAAGGGTCATCCAGATCAGTGATATTCCGCAGAACGTTCCGATGGTAAAGGAACAGCCGAAGGACGAAACGCCGAAAGCGAACAAGGCTGTATATGTCGCGATTGCGGTCATACTTGCCCTGGCTGCTGGTCTTCTGCATCTGCTCGGGGACAAGGAGAACAAAGACGAAGGTATGCTGGCACTGAGCCAGGAAGACCGTCTTGTGCTCGGTGAGCGCTTCTCCGGCTATGTGGACGGGCAGTACAGGATCACGACCATGGGCACAACAGCGGAACTGTCGGCATTTACGGATCTGGTGAAGATCAGTGCCGGTCCGGATTATCTGCTGGGGCTGAAGAGGGACGGCAGCGCGGTAAAGACCGGGAAATCACTTCCGGAAGGATGGGATGATCTGGTGGATATCGCGGCAGGAACCACCCATCTTGCGGCTGTGAAGGAGGATGGTACGGTCCTCTGCAGCGGCAGTGAGGATGCCTGTGATGTTGCGGAATGGACGGACGTGGTATCCGTTTATGCCGGCAATGAGATTACAGCCGGACTCACCAGGGATGGTAAGCTGCTGGTTTCCGGAAAGGCGGATTATCTGGAGGAAACAGATTCCGTCAAGGATCTGGCACTGAACAAGGATGGTGCGGTCGTACTGTATCAGGATGGAACGATCCGGACGTACGGCAGTCTTTCGGGTCTGAATGTCAGTGTGACCGGAGCGGCGGCGCTGGCGGCAGGTGATGATTTTGTGGCTGTACTGGACAGCGGCGGATATGTACACGTCTTCAGCAAAAAGCCGGAATTCGGAAAACCGGCGTCTTCGTGGAGCGGCATCCGGCAGATTGCGGCAAGAGGAAAGACACTCGTTGCGGTGAATGCCCAGGAGCAGATCATCGGTCTTGGTGACAATTTCTATAAAGTCTACAATGAAACAGCGGAGGAACCGTCGTCGGAAGCGACGAAGCTGCCGCAGGTGGACAATGTGCGCATTACCGCTACGGCTTCCGGTCTGATGATCAGCTGGGATGCTGTGGAGAATACCAAGTACTATGAAGTGGTTGTTTCCACGGATCCGGAAACGCGGCTGAATTCCGCTGCGGCTTCGGCAAGGATCTCTGCGGACAAACTGATCGACGGTCAGACCTATACGATCGCCATCACACCGATGTCCGGCGACAAGGATCTGTACGAGGATGGGGAGACCCGGAAGATGACCTATGTATATGAAGCGGCCCAGGTTCAGCTGGATGCGCCTCAGAATGTACGTACCGAGCTGAACGGTACGACCCTGAAGGTTACCTGGAACAGTGTGAACAAGGCAGACTACTACAACGTAGCCATTGAAACGATGGTCCAGAAGAGCACAACCAACTCCATCACGCTGGATGTCAAGGATCTGACGGATGATAAGAAGTACACCGTCTATGTGACAGCTATGTCCAATGATTCCCGCTATACCGAAAGCAACGGCGGTCAGGCGGACTTCACATACCACGCGCCGGTCGTCATTGTGAAACTGCCGACACCGGAGATCACAACGCTGCAGGTCGAAGACAACAATGACTGGACGATCCGCTGGAATGCTGTGGAACACGCGGCTGTGTACAAAGTCAGCGTCGGTGAGATCAGTTTTGAACAGGTTGCGGACACACAGGTCACGGTCCCGGCTGCTCAGCTGGAGAACGGCGTTACCTATAAGATCCTGATCACGGCAATGCCTTCGGATACGGCAAAATACAATAACAGCGATCCGGCAAGGGAATCGCATCTCTATACTGCGCATCAGCCGGAACCGACCGCAAGCCCGGAGCCGACGGAGAGTCCGGAACCGAGTGAGGAACCCTCACCGGAACCGTCAGAGAGTACAGGAACCGAAGGAGGAGACAATGGATAAGATCTGGTACTATTCCAAAGGTACGGAAGAAAACTTCGGTCCCTACACGGAGGATGAACTCATTCGTCTGCTGCAGAAGCACATTCTGACAGAAGATGATTATATCTGGACCGGTGTGCTGGACGACTGGCTCAGGATCGGGGATTCCATCTATTCTTTCTATTTGACAGAAGACGAATAGAAGATTATTTGGTATTATTATTAGTGTTATTGCAGGGAGAGCCGGTCATTATGAAAAGAAAGTTCACATTACTGACTGCCATGATCATGCTGTGTATCTGTACACTGCCCGGGTGTGCGGACGCGGACAGTGCGGTCGATTCGGGCATATTCAACGGCAGGGGCTGGTGGTTCATCATGCTGGCGATCAACTTCTTCGTGATCATCACCATGCTGAACTTCCTCAGAAGAATGAAGAAGAACCTCGGTCAGAAGCCGATCGCTTCGGATGAATTCATGGAACTCTGCCGGAAGGTCATCGCGCAGAAGATCGAAAAGGAAGCGGAAACAGCAGAAGCACCAAGGGCTGAAAACGTATAGAGAAACCGAAGAACGGAACAAGTAACATTCCATGTAGTGCGAAGAGAAGGACATGATTCGGTGGGAGTGTCCGCATGACGGGAAGGTGAATGCCTCCGGGAGGGCCGGTTCGAAATTACAGTAGAGCCGGACGTATCAGACACGTTACGTCTTTGAGAAGCAAGAAAAGTGGAACCACGCAGAAGCGTCTTTTTGGCAGGACGCTTTTTTTAGGAAAAGAGGATATAAGGAAAATGCTGAAAGTTTACAATTCAAAGACACTGAAGGTAGAAGAGTTCAAACCGAAGGTAGAAGGACAGGTCAGTATGTACATCTGCGGACCGACTGTGTACAACTATGCACATATCGGCAACGCCAGACCGATGATCGTATTCGATGTATTCAAGCGTCTGCTGGAGGCAGAAGGCTACAAGGTCAAGTATGCATCCAACTTTACGGATGTCGATGACAAGATCATCAACAAGGCTGCGGAGGAAGGCGTCAGCGAGAATGAGATCTCCGAGCGCTACATCAAGGCCTACAATGATCTCCGTCACCAGCTGAACGTGGAAATGCCGGATATTACACCGCGCGTTACCGAGACGATGCAGGGAATCATTGACTTTGTTGATGCACTGGTCAAGCATGGTAACGCTTATGTCGTGGACAACGATGTATACTTCTCCGTGGATTCTGTTCCGACATACGGTCAGATCAGCCACCAGAAGATGGATTACCTGGAAGCCGGTGCTCGTATTGAAGAGAACGAAATGAAGAAGAACCCCTATGATTTCGCTCTGTGGAAGAAGACAGACAAGGGAATCAAGTGGGACAGTCCCTGGGGTCCGGGACGTCCGGGATGGCATACAGAGTGCGTTGTCATGATCAATGAGAACTTCGGTGGTCCGATCGATATTCACGGCGGCGGAATGGATCTTCGTTTCCCGCATCATGAGAATGAGTCCGCCCAGCATGAAGCTCTGCATGATGAAGATCTGGCGAACTACTGGATGCACAATGCCATGATCAACATCAATGGTGAGAAGATGTCCAAGTCCCTGGGCAACGTGCTCTGGGCAATGGATGTTGCGGCAAAGCTGGGAACGAATCTGACAAGATGGCTGATGAGCTCGGTTCATTACCGTAAGGAACTGAACTTCAGCGATGAGACGATCGAAACAGCCCGCAAGGAGCTGGACCGTGTACTCACACCGCTGCGTCAGGCAGATCTGAAGGCAGCCTTTGCCGGAATTACCTTCGATGATGCGTTTGAGCAGGAATCCTGGGATGCGTTCATTGAGCAGATGAATGATGACATGAATACACCGAATGCCTATCAGGTCATCTTCGAGACGATCAAGAAACTGAATACGGCACTCCGTCAGAAGGAACCTGACTTTGCGGCAATCGGCAAATACCGGAACGCTGTGGAGAAGATGCTGGATATTCTGGGTATTGTTGTGGAAAAGCCGGTGGTTACGGATGAAGACCGTGAGACCTACGCAAAGTGGAATGAAGCCAAGGCAGCGAAGGATTTCGCCAAGGCGGATGAATACCGTAAGGCACTGCAGGAGAAGAATCTTCTGTGATCGCTGAACAGTGCAGCGGCCGTACGCTCGCTTTTCTGGGCGATGCGGTATGGTCTCTCATCGTCAGGCGCTGGTTGATCGAACAGGGTGAGGGCAGCGGTAAAGTCCTGCAGACAAAGGCCGCTGCCTTTGTCAGTGCCCGGGCACAGGCGTCCTTCTATGACCGGCTCCATGAACAGGGTTTCTTCACTGAGGAGGAAGAAGCGGCATTCCGGCACGGGCGAAATGCCAATACCGGTACGGTTCCGCATCATACACCGGTGCAGATCTACCGGAAATCCACCGGTTTTGAAGCAATGATCGGTACACTGGAAATGGAAGGAAAACGGGAAAGGATTGAAGAAATATGGCAGGAAATAGGGAAACTTTCGGAAATGGAACCATGACACAATATGTGTACGGAAGAAACGTTGTAAAGCAGATCCTTCTGAACCCTTCCCGGGTACACTGTGTATGGCTGAGCGGTGATGATCCGGAGGTAGAGGAACTGTGCCGGAAAGGCGGTGTCCGGGTGAAGAAAGTCAGCCGCAAGGATCTGACTAAACTCTGCGGAAATGAGCATCACAACGGAACGGTTGCGGAAACAGAACCGTACAGAACCTGGAAGGTGGAAGATCTCATCCGGGAGAAGAAGGGACAATACGGGCTGATCGTTATGCTTGACCGGATCGAGGATCCCCATAATCTCGGTGCAGTCCTGCGTACCTGTGACGCAATCGGTGCGGACGGTGTGATCTTCAAGAAGGACAGAGCAGCGGGACTGACACCGGGTGCGGCCAAATCCTCTGCCGGTGCGATCGAAACCGTAAAGTGCGCGGAGGTTACCAATCTGGTACGTACCGTACAGGATCTGAAGAAAGCAGGATACTGGGTGATCGGTACGGATATGGACGGTCAGGATTACCGTTCCCTGAAGTATGACTTCAACGCTGTACTGGTGATCGGCAATGAGGGGAAGGGGATTTCCCGGCTTCTGCGGGAAGAGTGCGACTACGTCGTATCTCTGCCGATGGTCGGTACCGTGGAGTCGTTGAATGCGTCTGTCAGTGCCGGCATTATGCTGTATGAGATCTACAACCAACGTTTCCCCCTGTAACGGAGGATGCTATGGAAAACAACTACGAACTGATTTATATGAGCCGACAGGGTGATGAGTGGTCCCTGACGGCTCTTTTTGAAGAGTTCAAACCATTCTTTCTGTCTTTGATCGGGGATATCCTGCAGTACAATCCCCGGTATGCTTCTCTGCGTGAGGACATGATGGAAGAGACAAAGCTGTCTGTTCTGGATGCGCTGGAATACTATAGGGAAGATCAGGATTGTCAGTTTTCTACGTTTGTTTATCTTCTGGCAAGACGGAGACTGCTGTCCATGGTCCGGTATTACCAGGCAAAGGCGAGAATACCGCTCAGGGAACTGACGGAGGTGGATGGTCTGGTCATGGACAACGGAGCTGCCTACGATGTCATCAAGAGCGAGAATGATATGAATGACCCGGTATACTATACACGGTACATGGATGCGTACAGACGGTTCCGTACAACAGTAGAGGGTATGCGGGCAGTGGATCAGGAAGTGATCCGGATGTATATGGAAGGTGTCTGCTACAAGGAAGCTGGTGCCAGGCTCGGCCTGAGTGCCCGTTCCTATGACGGGAGACTGCAGCGGATCAAGAAAAAGATCCGCAGAGCCATCATGGATGACCTGTATCATTGACGGAAAACATAGGTCTGTGCTACAGTATTAAAGCATTTTAGGAGCTTTTTTCATTATGGCGAAAGACAACGGAAAAGTCATACTGGTGTGCAGTGTATGCATGTCCAACAACTATACCACCACACACCGGAAAGACAGCGGAAAACGTCTTGAGCTGATGAAGTACTGTCCGAAGTGCGGTAGGAAGACGCTGCACAAAGAAACGCGTTAATAAGGAGGACATCCTATGGATAAAACATTCAGTATCAGCGGTATCCAGAAAGAGATCAAGCGCATCCGCTGGCCGAAGGCCAAGGATACGATGACAAGTACGGCAGAAGTGATTCTTTATACAGGGTTTTTCGCTCTGTTCTTCGTACTGTGCGATTTTGTAGTGACATTCATTTTGAGATTGATCGGAATAGGAGCCTGAAGATGAGCGAAGAGAGAAGAAACGAAGCGGAAGAAAAGCGCTGGTATGTAGTCAATACGTATTCCGGTCATGAGAACCGGGTCAAGGAGAATCTGGAGAGACGTCTGGAATCCATGGGTATTCAGGACAGTCTGTTCCGTATCCTGGTTGCGGAAGAGCCGGAGATCGAGATCAAGAACGGAAAGAAAGTGGAAAAGATGAAGAATCTGTTCCCGGGCTATCTGTTCGTTGAGATGATCATGACGGATGAGGCATGGTACGTTGTACGTAATACGCCGGGTGTTACAGGATTCATCGGATCTTCCGGCGGAGGCGCCAAGCCGTTCCCGGTATCTCCGGATGAGATGGAATCCATCCTGCGGAGAATGGGCAAGAGCGATCAGAAGGTCGTTGTGGACTTCGGTGTCGGTGATGTTGTAACGATCCTTTCCGGACCGTTCAGCGGACGTGAGGGAACCATCAGCACCATGAATGACCAGGCACAGGTCGCAAGTGTAATGATCAATCTGTTCGGCCGTATTACGCCGACGGATATCAGTTACAACGATCTGCAGAAGATAGACAACTGAAGAGAAACGCATTGAGAACAGAACGGTATGGAAACCATACCGTTTTTTATGATTCTTAAAAGCAGAATTCCGGACGATACGGTATCATGAAGCTATGGCACGGCGAAGGAAAAGAAAAATAAGACCGCAGATCAAGCTGCTCCTGGTCATCATTCTCTTTTTTGTGATGCGTGCGTGTATCCGGTCGATGGATCAGCCATGGAGCGGTACGCAGGAGCCGGTGGATACCTGCCCGTACACGTATGAACGGTTCACAAACACCGACGGGATCCTGCGCTATGAAGACGATACGTATACCAGTGAGTACGGTATTGACATCAGTTACGCCCAGGGCGCGATCGACTGGGAAACCGTGAAGAACACCGGTGTGCAGTTTGCCATGATCCGCGTCGGCTACCGGGGATATGAGACCGGTCTTCTGCATGAAGATGACCAGTTCCGGAACAATATGCGGGGTGCGTACAGGGCCGGGATCCGGACCGGTGCGTATTTCTATACATCGGCGATCTCCGTGGAAGAAGCCGTGGAAGAAGCGCAGTTCGTGATCGAGCGGCTGAACGGATATTCCATGGTGGGACCGGTGGCGCTGGACATGGAACAGGTAGGACCGACAGACAGAGATCTGTACCTCGGCAGAGAAGAGCGTACAATCATCGCGGCAGCTTTCCTGAAGACGATCCGCAATGCCGGATACATTCCGGTCGTCTACGCTTCGACAAGCTGGTACGATACCGAGATCAACATGGACGCTTTGTCCGGTCTGGCCTCCTTCTGGGTAGCGGACTACAGTGACAAACGGGTACCGCTGGACGGTCGTTTTACGATGTGGCAGTATTCCCCGGAAGGCTGGGTGGACGGAATCACCGGTCCTGTGGACCAGAATATTCTCATGATAGAGAAATAGAAAATGAGCAGGGGCAACATGCTCATTCAATGTCTCTGTAGGAAATGACAGTCCCGGTACAGACCGGTGTCACCTGTCCTTTGGACAGATCCCGGATGATCGAAGGTACATCCTGTTCCGGGCCGGCTTCAAAGGTACAGATCACTTCTTCTCCGTAGTCTGCCTGCACATTGGTGAAGGTGCGGTACAGAGCGTTTTCCAGGGTTCCGGCAAGGGAATACGGATACTGCAGTTTCCAGACTGTATTCTGTATTTCTTCGACTTTCGGTGCATGTGCCAGTACATCTGCCACACAGCCGCCGTATGCCCGGATCAGGCCGCCTGCACCGAGCTTGATTCCGCCGAACCAGCGTACAACACAGACGCAGATACCGTCCATTCCGCTCTTCTTGATGCTTTCAAGGATCGGAACACCGGCTGTACCTGCCGGTTCCTTGTTGTCGCTGGAACGCTGGATCGGACCGATGCAGTAGGCGGTACACACATGGGAAGCGTCAGGAAATTCCTCCCGGATCATATCAATGTAGAACCGGGCTTTTTCTTCACTGTCACAAGGCATGGCACAGGCGAGAAACCTGGATTTGTTGATGACGGTGAGCTCCCGGTATTCATCCTTGAGTTTCATGGTTTCATTATAGGGGATTCCTGCCGCTCTGTACAAACGCAGACAGAAACGGCATGGTATAATGCAGTGTATGGGAAGAATCAGATTACTGGATGCACAGACTGCGAATATGATCGCGGCAGGAGAAGTAGTGGAACGTCCGCAGGGCGTTGTCAAGGAACTGATCGAGAACGCCATTGACGCGGAAAGCACACGGATCGATATCAGTACGGAAGAAGGCGGACTGACACGGCTGAGCGTACGCGACAACGGAATCGGCATGGACCGGGAAGATGCACTGGCTGCCTTCAAGCGCCATGCGACCACCAAGATCCGCCGCCCGAACGATCTCTGGGCAATCACGACGCTCGGATTCCGCGGGGAAGCGCTGCCTTCCATCGCGTCTGTCTCCAAAGTGACCATGAATACCAATGATGGTTCATCCGGGACCCGGGTCATCATTGAATACGGCAAGGTGACAGCTGCGGCTGCCTATCCTTGCGAGCAGGGGACGGAGATCACGGTGGAAGGGCTGTTCTACCGCACGCCTGCCCGCCTGA
>JAFWJP010000051.1 GCA_017514645.1 Solobacterium sp.
ACACAGCGGATTCCGCTGCCGGAGAACTCATCGTGCAGAATGCGGCAGAACCAGTATTCGGTGTGATCCGCTCCGCGTCCGAAGCAGCCGTCAGTACCACACAGAACGGCCGGATCGGTGTCATCGCCACCAGAGCGACCATCCGTTCCAATGCCTATCCGGATCTGATCCGCATCCTGATGCCGGAAGCCAGGATCTTCACACAGGCATGTCCGAAACTGGTACCACTCATCGAAGCCGAACATTTCGGCACAAATGATCCCCTGATCCGGGACGCCCTGCAGGAATACCTGCCTCCCCTCATTCAGGAGGGCATCGAAACACTGGTTCTCGGCTGTACGCATTACCCGCTGATTGCGGATACCATTGCGGATATGTTTCCGGGAATCCATCTGGTTTCTTCCTCGGATACAGCTGCCGCCAAGGTACTGGAAGCGGTACCGGATCACGAAGACAACTGCGGAATACAACGGATCCTTGTCTCCGCACAGCCGGAATTCTTCACGGAAAAAGCCAGACTGTTCATGGGAGACCTGCTGAAGACCGATGCAGAATACAGAAAATGAAAGCGTTTTCCGAAAACGTTCACGGAGAACGCTTTTTCATATATAATAAAAATAACCAGGATGTATCCATCTATTATCATTTCAAAGAACAGGAGAGTATTGTTATGAAAGTTGAAGAAATGAAAAAAATTCATCTCGGCGAGTATCCCACTCCTTTGGAGAAAATGGAACACTTGACAGCAAAGCACACAGGCGGCAAATTCAATCTCTACATCAAGCGCGATGACGCGACCGGACCGGCATTCGGCGGCAACAAAACACGTAAACTCGAATATGTCATGAAGGAAGCGCTCGATCAGGGTTACACAGCGATGCTGACATACGGTGGTCCGCAGACCAACCATGGACGTACAACAGTTGCTGCAGCGATCAAGTGCGGCATGAAGCCGATCCTGATCCTCGGCGGCAAAGCTCCGAAGTATCTGTCCGGTAACCTCACACTGGATGCGATGATGGGTACAGACATTGTCTTCACGGATGATTTTGCCAAAGCAAGGGATGAAGTCATTGCCCGCTACGAAGCACAGGGCGACAAGGTCTATGATCTTCCTCTCGGCGGTACAGGTCTGACCGGTGTTGTCGGCTACATCATGGCTATCAAGGAAATCATGGATCAGTGCGAAAAGATGGATATTCACCCGAAACACCTCGTATGCACCGTCGGTTCCCTGGGAACCTTCGGCGGTCTGAACGTCGGTGTCCGCTACTTCCACGCACCGTTTGATATCATCGGTGTACCGGTTTCCCCGGGCACAAAGAAAGAACCGGCGGCGGAATTCATCAACCAGGTTGCCGAATTCTACGAGATGGATTTCCGTGTTACACCGGAAGACATCAACATTCAGTACGGACCGGATGATGCGCCGTACAGCGGCGAAGAGTACAACAAACCGGATCCGCTGACAAGAGCTGCCATGTTTGAACTGGCAAGAGAAGAAGGCATTATCTCTGACCCGACCTATACCGGAAAGACATTCAGAGGTCTGCTCGATATGATCGACAAGGGAATCATCACAGAAGATACGATCTTCCTGCACACAGGCGGTGCTATGGCTGTCTGGACCAAGGAACACCTGGATGACATGCAGCAGGAGCTCTTCGACAACTGCACCATCTCTGAAATCTGATCTCACGCACAGAACCCGCTCCGGCGGGTTTTTTTGATGTACAATGAGCAGGATGGACATGGCAAGGGACAGTGCGCTGGCACTGGTACAGTGGTATG
>JAFWJP010000052.1 GCA_017514645.1 Solobacterium sp.
ATATCACCGCCCTGCATCACTGCAGCACCGATCAGCTGAACATGATACGGATACTCACCGATCACCCTGCGGCAGGCTTCCCTGGCGGTCGCAAATGCCTCCGGCAGAATATCATCCAGTGTTTCTCCGTTTGCCAGCCGCGCTTTCAGCGCAGGTGTCATTGCCTGCAGTTCCTCATCGCTCATCGCCGCAAACTTCTCCGCCAGATCCTCTGCCGGTTTGATCTTTTTTTCTATCTCTTTGATCTTTCTGCCATCTGTGTTCAGCAGTCTGTCAAGAAAATTAGCCATAGCCCACCTTCCTTTTCAACGCGTGTTCATTATACCGTCAGAATGCGCTATCTTCAAGAAATGCCGTGTTCTCCCGCAACCGCGAACACCGCCAGGATCCGGACGCTGCCGCATCGGTCCTTTACACAGGACAGCGCTGCGCGCATTGTCGCACCTGTTGTGATCACATCATCCACCAGAACGATCTTCTCCGGCAGCGTGACGTTCTTCAGTTTCAGTACGATTGTCTGACGCTCTTCGTAGCTGAGTTCCTTCTGGTCACGGGGATCCGTCTTTTCAAAGCAGTCGAGCATGGGCAGATCAAGCTGTTCAAACATCTTCCGCAGATGCGGAAATCCCCGTTCACGTACCTTCTCTTCCCTGCTCGGCATCAGTACCAGCGTACTGCCCCGGTACTTCAGGGACAGTCGTTTTCTGTCCCGGCAGAGGAACACATCCTTCAGGGCTTCATCCCCCATCTCCTTGTACTGAAGGAGTACGGAGGCTGTATCCTGATTGTAGAGGTAGAGGATCTCTGTACGGCATCCGCTGAAGCGGTGCCCGGATCCAGCGCGGATCCATTTTCCCCGGCATGTATGACAAAGCTGATCTTCCTCCCACAGCATTTCCCCGACCGTGGATCCCATCTCCCTGCCGCACCATAAGCATCTCATGAAGCGTTTGCCCTCCGGATGATCCTTTCACATTCCTCCGCAGCCTGGCTTCTTCCCGCGCACAGAAACAGTACATCTCCTTCTGGATAACGGAACGACCTGCCGGCACGACCGGCCATCTGAATCAAGGACGCTGTATCAAAGACCCGGTTTTCCGCATGGAACACACAAATATCCGCCCGTTCCACCGTCACACCGCGCTCCAGCACCGTCGTCGCAAAGATCACTGCATTCTTCTGTTCCCTGAACCGAAGCAGAACTTCATCCCTGTCCGCACTTTCACTCGTGCATACACTGCAGGGAATCACAAAGGAAAACACTTTATGCAGTATACGTGCCATCCGCACGGTCGGCACAAAGATCATCCGCGGATGTTTCCGGTGCTGCATCAGCCAGCGGACAAGACAGACCATCAGGATCAGGCCCGGAAACACCGTGATCACAGGAACAGGAAGCGGATGACCGTGCGGCCTTACCGTCAGCTGCAGGCAGACCAGGTTACCGTTTCTCACTTCCTCCAGCATTTCATCATCCGGTGTCGCTGTAAGCCAGATCACCCGTCCTCGGCAGCTGACTGCGGCAATTCCGTGAAGAACAGCGTCACCGCGGTAAGGAAACGCATCCGGTTCATCCATGATCAGAAGATCAAATGCCCTGTAATAACGGTACAGCTGGTGCCTGTGATGAAGTGATCATTCCAACGGTTGCGGATAAGGGATCAGAAGATGGGATCGTCCTGACGCTCGATCACTGTAAGGAGATACTTGAGCAGATCGATGGTGTTGATTTCAATTACAGGATCCTGATCACTATGCTGCAAAGAACAACTACCGATCGGCTTTACTGTGAGCGGATCAGAGAAACCTATGGAAACAATCATGTGTATCAGTCTCAAATACGCTTCCAGGCCAAGCCGGTAAAGGATGCCGGGTTCCAGAGTGGAATACTTATCGATAACCAGAAGGCAAATGTGGCCCGGGATTATAGAGAACTGATTTCAGAGGTAATGGGGGAGGCATAATCATGGGACTGCTTACAGACAGAGAAAAAGGATTATTGAATCAAGACAGCATCGAAGAAGCCAGGAAAGGGAAGATCGTTTATCTGGATCTTGAAGACATTCGCCTCAATCCGGAAAATATCTGGACTG
>JAFWJP010000053.1 GCA_017514645.1 Solobacterium sp.
CCAGTCCATTGATGCGGACAATGACTTCGGTATCGCCGTAATCAACCGACTTCAGTGCATGATACAGTGAGAATCTTGCGGCATCCTTCTGGTTCTCGGCGACTGCGTCTTCAAGATCCAGCATGATACTGTCGCACCCATAGATATACGCGTCCCGGATCAGTCCGGGCTTCTGGGCATTCATGAACATCATCGTCCGTCTCAGACGGAACCATTCCGGTCTTGGTCTGGGAATCATCGTACGTTCCCTCCCCACGGAATATTCTTTTCCGACTGTCCGCAGCTGCGGAATACAGCACACTCCACTCTTGCCGCAATGGTGCAGTCCAGTGCACCTTTGTCAACGACTGTTACTCTTGCGCTCTCTACGCCCAGACGTTTCAGCACTGACAGAACCTGTTCCTTGATCTGCCTTCCGTACTGGTTCATTACACTGCTGGACAGTTCGAGTTCGATCGTTCCGCTGCCCGGTTCTATACTCACCTGTACATCACTGGATTCCAAAGTTCCTGCGATTGCCGGTTTCATGATCTCCATTGTGAAAACTCCTTTATTGTTAACTTCATTGTCAGATGATGGCCGGTTCTTCACAAATACATCTTTCCTTTACTTTTCATAAGCAATTAATTATGTTATGTACCTTTTAACATTAGAAAAAACTGATATAGTAAGGGTATGAATCTGAAACAGGCTGAGTATTTACTTGTACTGAAAGAAGAAGGCTCGATCACTGCCGCGGCGAGACGCCTTTATATTTCCCAGCCGGCATTGAGCCAGACCATCCGGCAGCTGGAGGATGACCTCGGTGTACATATCGTCGATCGTTCGGTTACACCCTATCGTTTCACAGAAGCCGGTCTTGCCTGTCTGAGTGCTGCAGAAGAGATCCTGGACATCGATGATCATCTGCACAACCGGATCAAACGGATCAAGGACGAACAGGAAGGTACGCTCAGGCTGGGCATTTCCGTACAGCGCAGCATGCAGATCCTGCCGAAGGTGCTGCCGCAGTTCGTTGCCCGCTTTCCGTTCGTTACAATACGGCTCACGGAGGAAGGAAGCACGACCCTGGAAGAATATCTTCTGGACGGGCGGCTTGACCTTACGCTCGCAGTCGCTGAACCAAGCAGTCCGCTGATCCGCTATGACCTGATCGAATCCGAAACCATCGGTATTCTTACCGGCAGGAATTCCCGGCTGGCAAAGACACATCTCAGCGGACCGGTCTCCGTGCCTGAACTGAAAGATGAAACCTTCGTTTCTTTGAGCCGTGGGCATAATGCCCGGCTGATTCAGGACAACCTGTTCCGCAATTACGGAATCTCTCCGCGTGTTCTGATCGAGACAGATTCCTTTGAAGTCTGCCGCAGAATCGCGCTGGAAACCGATTCCTGCATGGTCTGCTCGGATATTTTCGTTGATGACTATGCCCGGGTGCGCGGTGTTTTCTTCCCTTTCAGGGACTATGAGAACAGCCGGCATTTCTATGCCTGCAGCCTGGCCTCAAAGAACCAGCCGAATTACGCCCGGGAACTGATCGGTATCTGCCGGAACGTGATCCGGCAGGAAAAATACAGAGGTGCCGCATCATGAGTTTCACGGTTTCAAGGATCGACAGGACGGATTCAAGAACCATGAAACAGATCATGGATCTTCTGAATGAACAGGATCTGCGCTTTGATCGTTCCATTGATGAAACATACGCTGTATTCGATGACAATGACAGCATTGCGGCAACCGGCAGTATCGCCGGCAATACA
>JAFWJP010000054.1 GCA_017514645.1 Solobacterium sp.
CCGGGATGACCGTGACGTTATTATCATATGTTTTGACTACGTTTTTAAATGTAATACCAGCCATTTCTTTCCCTCCTACTCTTTGACGCCGCCGAGTGCGACACCTGCAACAATGTACTTGGACAGCGCGATGTAGACGATGATGATCGGTACGATCGCGATGGTGATCAGCATGTAGACTTTACCCATGTCGAACTTCAGGAAGTCCGCGGACCTCAGTGAAGCGATCAGGATCGGCAAAGTCTTCTTGCTGTTGTCCGAAATGACAAGAGCAGGAATGAAGTAGTTGTTCCATGCGGTCACGAAAGCGAAGATCGCCTGTACGGCGAGCGCCGGTTTCATGATTGGGAGAACAACGCGGTTGAAGGTTTTGATCTCCCCGCATCCATCCATGCGGGCCGCCTCCACGAGCTCCAGCGGCAGCGATGACTGCATGTAACTGTACATGAAGTAGAATACCGCGGGCGCTGCGATCGAAGGCAGGAAGAGCGGATACAGCGTGTTCAGCATCCCCATCTTGGTGATCAGGTTGATGAATCCCAGTGCAGATACCTGCGTCGGCATGACCAGGATCAGCATGATGAAGACGAACGCGGCCTTCCGCAGCTTGAACTTGTATGCATACAGTCCGTAAGCGGTCAGCGCGGAGAAGTAGGTCGCGAGAGCCGCCGAGCAGGCTGAAACGATCAAGCTGTTCCGGATACCGGAAAGGACCGGGATGTTCGCGTCATTGAGCACGTTATGCAGGTTCCTCATGAAGGAATGCCCCGGGATGAAGGAGAATCCCCTCTGGATCTCTGCATGATGCCTCGTCGAGTTGATGATCAGGATATAGAAGAAGAACAGGCACAGGAACGTCAATGCGATCAGGACGATATAGGCAACAATTGTTCTTACATTCGATGGTTTCTTATCCATTATGCCGCCCTCCTTCCTTTCTTCTTCGCTTTCTTGCCTCTGCCGTCATCCTCCGCGTTCATCGAGAAGTAGACGACCAGACAGAGGATCGCGCAGATGATGAACAGGATCACAGAGACCGCACCTGCCATACCGTAGTTCTTGCTGAACAGGTGGTTGTTCAGGTACATGATCAGGGTCATTGCGGATCTGTCCGGTGAACCTTTTCCGTTGGTCAGGATCTGCGGGACGTCGAACATCTGCAGACCGCCGATCATGGAGGTGATCAGTACGTAGACCAGGATCGGCCGGATCATCGGGAGCGTGACCTTGAAGAAGGTCCTCGTCGGCGTGCAGCCGTCGAGTTCCGCCGCCTCGAACAGCGATGGGCTGATGCCCATGACCGCTGCCATTAAAAGGATCGTCGTATTTCCGAACCACATCAGGAAGTTCATCAGGCCGACCAGCCCTCTGGTTCCCCAGACACTGGCCAGGAACCGGAACGGGTGGTCCAGAATGCCTGCGCTCATGAGTGCCGAGTTCACCGGACCGTTGTCCGAGAACAGGGCAAAGAACAGCATTGCGAAGGCCGATGCCATGATCAGGTTCGGCATGTAGATGACGACTTTGAAGAACTGCTTGCCGCGGATCCGCAGTCTCACGTCGGTGAACCAGGCCGCGAGGAGCAGAGAAACGATGATCTGCGGGACGAATCCGAGCAGCCACATGACGATCGTGTTCCCCAGATACCGGCCAAAGTCATTGGCGAACAGTTCATGGTAATTTTCGAATCCTACCGGAGACGGTCCAATGATCTTCAGACCGCTGCGGTAATATTCAAAGAAGCTGTAATAGAAGGTCTCTATCAGCGGAATCAGCTGGAAGATCAGGAATGCGATGAAGAACGGTGCGATGAAGATATATCCCCATTTCGCATAACTGACTTCCTTGCCAGCATTCTTTTTCATTGCTATCTCCTCTCTTTGGAGCAAACTTTCGGTAAAAGAATGGGGTGACCGAAGTCACCCCATTACGGTCAAAACCGGTTTATTCAGCATCCGGCCAGTTAACGTTCTTGATCTCAGGGAATTTCTCCTTGATGGTCTTCTCGAAGTTCTTCTTAGCGCCGTCCATTTCAACTACTCCGTCGAAGTAATCTTTGAATGCGCCCTGGATACCTTCGTTGCATCCCTGGTCATAAGGTCCGATGTTGCTCATGTCGATCTTCTTAGCAGCTTCTGTGAACAGAGCGATGTGGTTCTGTCCGCCGAGGAATTCAGACTTGAACTCCGGATCGCTTCCGATCTCTTCCATAGCTTCCTGGTTGTTGGTGTAGTCCTGGGTGTCCAGGGTGATCTGCTTCATGATGTCCTTGTTGCAGGTCAGCTGATACATAACGTCTCTTACGAGGTCCGGGTTGTCTGTGCCAGTAGCAGCGCAGATCCAGGTGCCGCCCCAGAAGAAGGGCTGCGGTCCGTAGCAGACTGCGTAGTCACCGAAAGCACCGTTTCCAACTGCGTCCTTGCCTGCCGGATCTGCCTTAGCATTGTCCTTCAGCGTGAAGTTGATGCCCCATGTGGAGTAGAAGAATCCGAATACGTCGCCGTCCGGACCCTGGTCCTTAGCCCAGCCGTCACTCCAGAGGGAGGTCTTGTTGTTGTATCCCTTGTCGGTGTACTCCTTGGTCTGGGTAACCCAGTTCATGATGTTAGCATCGACATTGACGGTGTCTCCGTCTACCCAAGGTGCGGATACGTTGTTGGAGAATGTACGATA
>JAFWJP010000055.1 GCA_017514645.1 Solobacterium sp.
AAGCTCTTTCCGGAAATCGGAATTGCTGCCGGAGGCATCCCTCTCATCATTCAGCATCTCCCCCATCAGCACAGCGACCGGCGCATTTTCCTTATCAGCCGGCAGCGTGAGGATACCGGTAATCACCGGCGCATTGCCGGCGGTGATCACAATTTCCCGCCAGTCTTCGGTTTCTTCCACCCGGTCTTCGATGGACGGGCGAAGCGCACATTCCAGAGTTTCAATCTCAAGCGAATCATTCAGCCGGAATGCACATTCGAGTATCCCTTCACTGCAGGATACCAGTACGATTCCGCCCATGACATCCTCCCGGATCACGGGATCTGCCTCAATCGGTTCATACGGGCCTTCCGAAACGGAATGGAACTGTTCCTTCAGAGCAGAAGCGCTGAAGGTTTCTGCGGAAGAATGCGAAAAGAGGGAAGCGAGTCCTTCCCAGTTTCCCTGTCTGATTGTTTCGGCAGCTTCTTCCGCCTTCTTCTTTACCGTTCCGTAGTTGACACGCACCGCCGGGACCGCAAGGACCTCGACCGTTTCTTCCGATTCCGGAGCCGTGATGACACGCTCTGGTTCCGGTTCCGCTTTCTGTGCGCAGCCGGTCAGAAGCAGACAGGCAAGAACTACCGTTCCTGCTTTACGCAAGCGGATCCTTTCTGTCCTGCCGTCCGCGCAGGATCAGCATAATAATCGCCAGGATCAAAGACCCTCCCGTAAAGTAGAAAACATACGGTTCAACATAGTGGTCCAGATTCAGCAGTGCAGCCGGATTGCTGATTTCCGGCTTTTCCACCGGGACCGGAGTCGGCATGACCATCGGCCCTTCGCCTTCAAACAGCTGTTCGCCTTTGCCGAGGTAGTCGTTCAGATCTTTCTGCACATCCTCAAACGGACGGGATCCGTTTTTGAGCATCGCCTGATGGAATTCCTTCAGATTAAAATCCGAACCGAGTTCTTCTTCGGCAATCTGGCGCATGGTCATGAACCGTGCCATTCCCACGCCATACGGCAGCAGCATCCCCGGATAATTGATCACAAAGTCATAGAGATCCTGTGCACTGGCCGGATTGAGGCCAAGGGAATTCAGCCAGTCCGCCAGATCATCGACTGTCCAGCCAAGACCGTTGACGCCAAGATCCACTGCCGCATCTTCGATATAACTGAGTGCGACATAGATCTTATGGAGTTCCCGTGCACCTTCGCTGAGGCCGCTGATATCCCAGGCAACCATTTCACTGTACATGGCCCAGCCTTCCGAATAACCGATCTGACTGATCGCGGAAGACAGGGGATTCGGGTTCTGGGCAAGGTACCAGGTGTTCTGATACAGATGACCCGGGAACCCTTCGTGGGCAAGTGTCTCATAGAGATCATTTTCATCCGAGACATTATCGCCGTTGATGCGTACGACATTGTGCCGGTAGTCATCCAGCGGCGGGACAACGTAATAGGCAACGACCGAATCGCTGGCAACGGAAGGATCCAGATAGGAATACTGATAGGTCACATCCGCAGCGTCCGGATAATCATTCAGGTGGGTGCTGAGGTAGCCAAGGATCTCATCCGGAGTCTTGTATGCCACCGTTTCACTGTTATAGGCGTTTTCCGCATTCGGGTTGGTCATGACCAGCGTGATGTACTGATCGATCAGATCGTTCAGGATACCCGTGCAGAGATCCAGCTGACTCTCAATCGAATCTCTCGAAGACGTTTTCAGCTGAACCAGCCACTTGTAGTACTCGCTGCCGCCGTCTTTATAACTGCTCATGCCGCCCTCAAAGTTCCGGGAGCCGCGCAGATTGGCCAGCACGTCAGCGGTTTTTTCGTAGGAAGGAATGTAACTGTTCAATACGATCTCACGGTTGCGCTGACTGTACTGCGCGCGTTCTTCTTCCGTGAGGTCACTCATCGCCGCGAGGGCTTCATCAAAGATAATGATCAGTTCATTGTCATTTTTCTTTGCCGTAAATTCCCGGATCGAATCCAGTGTCTCATCCAGTGCACTGTCGGTCATGAAATAGCCGGCTTCCGCCTGCCGCTTTGTGACATCCACGGCATCTTCCATGAACTGCGGAACACTTTCAAGTACCGTCAGGTAATCCTCGATATCTCCTTTTTCATAAAAGACGAATTCCGTGAAATTGGTCAGCAGATTGTCATGGATGCCGTTGCCCGGTTCAAAGTAGGCAGATACGGCCGGCAGGCGGTTCAGCCCGATCATACTTTCAAGGTACTGCTCAATCGAATCGTATTCGGCTTTCTGACGCTCAGAAAGCGTATCCGGATCAAACTTATGGAGCCGGTCCAGACAGTCCTGGAGCCGGTTGGCTTCGTCTTCAAACGACTGCCAGTCCGCTTTGCCCGCGATCAGTTCCGGTTTTTCAATGCCGTACTTCCCGTAGTCTTTGACGGTATAATGCATCGTCAGGTAGTCATTCTCCATGAACTCCACGAACAGCTCCGTCTGGAACTCATCAAACTTTGAATTATCTTCACCTTCAGCCCGGACACCGATCGTACAGCCAAATGCCATAACGATGCTCAGGGCAATGGAAAGGAAACGTTTCATCATCCTTGCGTACCTCCTGTCAACAGAACTAATTATACAAAAAAGATGGGTTATTCGCCCATCTTCACGATCGATCTGGAAAGGATCATACAGGAACACGGCGGTACGATTATCTCTGCCTGTTTCCCTTCCTGCGGATTGCCGTTCTGGTCCGCGATGACCTGCCATTCATGTTCAAAATGGAAATGCCGTTCATCCCGGGACGGATTCAGGATCACCCGTACACCGGCCGACTGGTTGCTCACATCCGTATAGTTGATGTCATAGAGAACAACCGAGCCCTCTGCGATGGAAAAGCGCACATACTTTTCAATCTGTGCGGCCGTATCGAGACGGAACGCCT
>JAFWJP010000056.1 GCA_017514645.1 Solobacterium sp.
AGTATATTATCTATTACAACAATGATCGGATACAAAAGAAAACAAAATGGATGTCTCCTGTAAAATACAGAGAAACATCCATCTCAAATTCTGCTATCGTTTAGTTATTCAATATGTCCAGATTTCTGGGTACATATCACCTGAGGCACAGTTCCTTTTTCATATCCGTTCTGTACGAACCTGATGAGGGTTATCGCTTATGCAGTTTGTTTTCTCCTGTCAATGATATCTTTGTAGAGTTTCTCCACTTCCCGGATGATGGCATCCTGGGCATAGTGGCTTCTGGCATAATCGGCGATGTCCCTGCGCCAGTGATCTGCACCGTCCTTGGTGATGTTCAGGACCTCCGTGACTTTGTCTGCCAGGTCTGCCGGATCACCCGGTTCCACCAGACGTCCGACGGTATTGTTTACGAAGTCCGGGAGACCGCCCTGGTTGGAGGCGATGATCGGGATTCCGCAGCCCATGGCTTCAATGGCCACAAGACCGAACGGTTCCCGGCGGGAAGGCACCAGGCTGACATCCGCGATATTGTAGAGTCTGCGCAGTTCACTCTGTTCCACATTGCCGAGGAAGCGAACGGTCTTCAGTTTCAGATCACGGGCGCGGAAGCGCAGGTTGTCCCGCTCATCTCCGTCACCGATGATGAGGGTCAGGCTGGCCGGATCCCGCTGTTCATAGATCCTGGCGGCTTCCAGGAGGATATCAACACCTTTGAAGTAGGTCAGTTTTCCGGCAAAGGTAATGATGCGCCGGTCTTTCCAGTCTTCCGGAACGATATTGTAGTACTTTCCGAGGACTTCTTCCGGTGTGAGTGCTTCCGGATAGAAGATCGTCGGATCATAGCCGTTTCTGACCAGAGCGATCTTGTGCTTGTTCTCCGGGAAACGGGCTTCGATCAGGGCGGCGTTGTCCTTGGATATGGAGATGACGGTGTCACAGGCATTGATGGCTGCCTGGGCATAGTTGCGCAGATCCGGCCATTTATCATAGCCCATGAGATCTGTACCGTGGGCTGTCAGGATCATCGGGATTCCGCTGTCCGCTGCCAGTGCCGGAAGGATCCATACGTGCTGTCCGTGAATGATATCGGGGCGGAAAGTATCGATCTCTTCCTGGATCGCGCTGCGGAACACATCGGTGTACATCGCAAGCTGATCCTCATTCAGATCACCGAAGGACAGCGTGCTCCGGGGATGTGATGTGAAGCAGGGAAAGTTGAACGGAAGCGCGGTTTCCATGGATCTGCCGTCCGCCGGTTTCTTTGTGTTCACGTGTGAACCGTCTTCCGGCGTGAAAAAGACGGGATGTATGCGGACCCCGTCAGGTACGGTGAAATGATCCATGTTTTCCGGCAGGACGATGGACACTTCATGCCCGAGCGCAGTCAGGTGAACCGCCAGATTGCGGGTATAGGTACCGCTTCCGGACCCGGTTAAAGGAAAATGGTTGATCATTAGTATTTTCATATAATTCTCCTTTGACGATACTGGTTACTCTTATTATATCATCAGAGGAGCTTGTTCCGCGTAAGAATGTAAGCCCTTTCAGGATTCCTGGCTGCCCTGTACGGCAACGATACCGGAGATGACGATGAAGGCACAGCCGATCAGGATCTTCAGCGTTACGGAATCATGATAGACAAGAATGCCGGAGATGAGGCTGACGACCGGCTCGAGCATGTTGAGGACAGAGGCCGTGGAAGCGCCGAGCGTGCGGATACCGTAGGTCAGCAGGAACAGTGCGCCGAGCGTGCAGCAGAGCGCCAGGATGACCATGAACGCGAAAGCCCGTACTGTAGGCGGGAATGACAGCTCACCGCGGAAAGCAGCAATCAGACCGAAGAGCACAGCGTTGATCACCCCGACGTAGAAGACGATGACGAAGCTGTTGAGCCTGGCAAAGCTGCATTTCTTGTTGGCGATGACATAGGCAGCGTAGGTGATGCCGGACAAGGTTGCCAGGATCACACCGGTGGGCTGCAGACTGCTGAAGTCAGCCATCAGGAAGAGACCCAGCAGGGCGCAGACCATGGAGATTCCCTTGAACAGGGTCGCCTTTTCCCGGAAGATCAGGATCATGGCCAGCGTAACAAACAGCGGATTGGTAAAGTGGAACATCGTTGCCAGTCCGACCGGGATCTGCGTATAGGCGATCGTAAGCAGTGAAGAAGTCAGACCGTAGCCGATCAGTGCGGCAAGGATCAGTTCGATCGCTTCCCGGCGGGTCAGACGCAGGCTGAGCTTCATCGCTTTGACGATGATGAAGGCAAAGAAGGCCGTGAACAGAAAACGGTTGAAGACCATGGCATTGTTCGGCATGCCTTCCAGCAGGATTTCCTTGACGAAGATCGGCAGAACACCATAGAGACAGCTGGCACCGATAACGGCCAGAACACCTTTCTGTTTATTGCTTGAATTCATACAGGGATTATAGCATCTGTACCATGAATTCAATCATGAGTTAGGCAAAGAAACATAAAAGAATTCAATGGTTCCCAAAGAAATATTTATGCTATGCTGTAACACGGTAACAGGGGGAATGTTATGAACTTGTCCGTTTTGAACTGGGGTGCTGTGCTCGGCGGCTTCGGTCTCTTCATGTTCGGTATCAAATTCATGGGAGACGGACTGAAGGCGGCGGCCGGTGATGCGCTCCGGGACTATATCAACAAAGCGACATCCAACAGATTCAGTGCTTTGCTGGTAGGTATTGTACTTACGATGATCATGCAGAGTTCATCAGCTACTTCCGCGATCACGATCGGTCTGGTACGGGCCGGTCTGATGACGTTCGAACAAGCCGCCGGAATCATTCTCGGCGCAACCATCGGTACCACGTTCACCTCGTTCCTGATTTCCGTGGAGATCGACCGGTTTGCGATGTATATCATCTTCATCGGAGCGATGCTGATCTGCTTCGGAAAGAAACCGCGTTCCGTACATAACGGCAGCGTGATCCTGGGATTTGCCCTGATCTTCTTCGGCATGGCCTCCATGGGTGATGCACTGGCAGCGCTGAAGGATCTGCCGCAGTTCTCTTCGTTTGCGCTGCGCATGAGCGATCAGCCGCTTCTGGCAATGTTCACCGGTGTCGGTCTGACAGCGCTGGTGCAGTCATCTGCCGCAACGATCGGTGTCATCCAGAAACTCTATATGGCCGGGGCGGTCAGCTTTGCGGCAGCCCTGCCGTTCATGTTCGGTGCCAACATCGGTACAACAATGACCGGTATTCTGGCTTCCATCGGCGGTACGACAGCAGGCAAGCGCACGGCTGCCCTGCATACAATCCTGAATACGATCGCAACGATATTCGGCATGATCTTGCTGAAGCCGTATGCCGCATTGGTTCAGTCGTTTGCAGGCGGAATGAATCCGATGATGCAGATCGCGGTCGCGAATATCGTGTTCAAGACGATCACGACCCTGATCGCTCTGCCGTTTGTGACGCAGCTGACAGCACTCGTGAAGCGGATCATCCCCGGTGATGAAACAGCAGAAGATACCTTCAACATCGATGAAATGGATGAAGAGATCACCAACGTACTGCCTTCCGCAGCACTGCTGGCAAGCCGCAGGGCGATCGAACAGATGATCACGCTGGTCAGGGAAAACTCTCTCGATGCGCTGAAGCTGCTCGTGGAACACGGGGATTCCACTGCCAAGGAGAAGCTGGACAATACTGAAAAGAATATCAACAAGTGCGACAGGCAGATCACGGATTACCTGATCCGTCTGTCCGTCAAGCCGAACCTGACGCACCGCAATATCAACTCCGTGCGTCTGCAGCTGGATGTTGTCAAGAACCTGGAGCGTGTAGGTGATCTGGTCATGAACCTGGTGGAGTTCTTCGTCTCCGTTACGGAAAACAAGGAAAGCTTTACGGATGCGGCGGTCGGTGAGATCTCCCGGATGTTCGAGCAGTACATGAAGATGTTTGAACGCATGGTGGATATCTTCCGCTACAAGAATGAAGATCAGTACCGTGAACTGCAGGCCATGGAGGAAGTGCTGGACCGTATGGAACTGGATTACCGGGATGAACACTTCCGGAGGATGGCGTTCAAGGAATGTACGGCTCCCGTGGCGGAGAGCGTCTACTGCGATGTGCTCGGTACGCTGGAGCGTATGGGAGACCATTGCTGCAACATTGCGAAATCCACGATTACAAGAAAAACAAGCGACCTGTCGGACGACGAGCTGCTTGCAGAATAACCGGCACTGCCGGTTTTTCTTTTTCCGCCGGCAGCACACATAAACAGCCGGAATCTGTATAATGGATTGCAAAGGGAAACAAGAGGCAGTACATGGAGAAGTATCAGATCAAACCTTACGGAGACGCAGCACTGATCATACAGTTTGAGCAGAAGATCGATCCGTCGGTCCTGAAGGAAGTAACAGCAGTGACACGCAGTATCCGGAACGCCGGGATCACCGGAATCCGTGACTGCATTCCGGCTTATGCGTCCCTGACCGTCAACTACGATCCGCTGATCGTATCCTTCGGAGATCTGAAACAGAAGATCATGTCTCTGGGAACAGAAGAGATCTCTACGGAACAGGAACAGCGCAGGATCGAAATACCGGTGCTGTACGGGACACCGTTCCCGGAAGATCTTGCGCATGTTGCAGAACATGCGGGCATGAGCACGGAAGAGGTCATTGCCCTGCATACCTCGGTTGATTATCCGGTGTACATGATCGGTTTCCTGCCGGGGTTTCCGTATCTGGGAAACCTGGATCCCCGGCTCCATACACCGCGCAGGAAGGAACCGCGTACTGAAATACCTGCAGGAGCAGTCGGAATCGGCGGAGCGCAGACAGGTGTCTATCCGGTTACTTCACCCGGCGGATGGCATATCCTGGGCATCACACCGCTGAAACTCTACGATCCGGACGCCGAGGAACCGGTTCTGCTGAAGAGCGGGGATCTTGTACGCTTTTGTTCGATCGATCAGGAAACATATGATCGTATCCTCAGGGAGGGCACTGCATGTACATCACGGTGAAGCAGGCTGGCTCCCTGACGAGCATCCAGGACGACGGAAGATACCGGCATCAGGGAGAAGGCATTCCGGTCTGCGGCGCATTGGATCCGCTGGCTATGAAGACGGCCAATATCCTGGTCGGGAATCCGGAAGATCATCCGGTTCTGGAATGCATCGGCAGCGGTCCTGTTCTGGAATTGTCGGACGGTGTCTGCTTTGCGGTATGCGGAGGATCGTTTGACGTATACCTGAACGATGAACCGGCTGCGATGTATCAGGTGCACCGGGCCAGGGCGGGAGACCGCCTGCGGATCGGGTATTCATCCGTTCAGCGTTCCTGCTGCATTGCCTTTTCGGCGGATTACGCGCTGGAGCCGGTTGCCGGCAGCTATTCCACGGATTTCAAGGGAAAGACCGGAGGATATGAGGGAAGAAAGCTGAAGAGCGGGGATCTGCTGGAACTGATCCATGTCAGATCACAGCTGCCGTATATGGAAAAGCGAAGAACGGCCGGGGAACCGGTTCCGGAAGACGTTGTAACCCTGCGGGTCATCGAAGGTCCGAATGAAGACCGGTTCACGGCAGAAGGGATCCGTACCTTCTACAGCAGTATCCATACCGTTTCGGCAAAGTCCGACCGGATGGGTTACCGTCTGGAAGGGCCGGTGATTGAAACGGTATCGGGCAACGATATCCTGTCCGGCGGTATCGTAACCGGAGCGATCCAGGTGACGCCGCAGCAGGCGATCATGATGATGGCGGATCATGCGACAACAGGCGGTTATGCGGTCATTGCGACGGTGATCGGTGCTGATCTGGGCAAGGCTGCGCAGTGCATGCCGGGGGTAAAGGTCCGCTTTGTCCGTACAACGGTGGAAGAAGCACAGGAAGCTTGGAAAGCACAGATGAGGGAACTGCAGGATCTGAAAGCCTCCCTGAAAGCCAGGGGGCTTGTCAGGCTGATATACAAATGGAGGGAACGTTTATGATGATCGATCTGAACAGTGATCTCGGAGAGAGTTTCGGTCACTATACACTGGGAAATGATGAAAAACTGATACCGTTGATCACATCCGTCAATGCTGCGTGCGGATTCCACGGCGGCGATCCGCTGATCATGATGAAGACTGTGGATCTGGTGAAGCGGACAGGCGCGGGAATCGGTGCTCATCCGGGCTTTGATGATCTGCAGGGCTTCGGCAGGAGAAACGTGAATCTGTCCCGGGATGAACTGTATGCCTGTGTGCTGTATCAGATCGGGGCGCTGGACGCGTTTGTGCGGGCGGCAGGTCTGCGGCTTGCGCATGTCAAGCCGCACGGTGCGATGTACAACATGGCAGCCAAGAACAAGGACATGGCCATGGCAATCTGCAGCGCGGTGAAGGACTACGATCCGGGACTGATCATGCTGGCACAGGAGAGCGGACTGCTGTACCGGACAGCAAAGGAGATGGGTTTGCCGGCGGCAGCGGAAGTATTCGCCGACAGAGCCTACGAAGAGGACGGTACGCTCGTTGCCCGCTCAAAGCCCGGGGCGATGATCACCGATCCGAAGGAAGCTCTTGCACGCGTGATCCGGATGATCAAGGAAGGAAAGGTCACCGCCATCACCGGAAAGGATATTCCGATCAAAGCGGATTCTGTCTGTGTCCACGGTGACGGGGAACATGCCCTGGCGTTCATAGAAGAGATCCGGAACGCATGTACAGCGGAAGGGATTGAACTGAAGACGCTCAGGGTAATGTTTCATTAAAATGATTGATGACTGCGGCTGAAAACCGCGGTTTTCTTTATGTTTATTGTGCGGGAATTAACAATCAATGCTAAAATGATACATAACAGCAATGGTTGTATCTTTTTGCTGTACATGCCAAAAACAACGCTGACGATTCCAATCATTCATCGAAGACTACGCAACAGCATTCCGGGTATCAGGAATACATTCAGGGGGACGACATATGAAAAGCAGATTATTATCTTTCACTTGGGCTTTGATGCTGGGCATCAACCAGATTTCGGCACTGCCGGTCAATATCCAGGCTCAGGAGGAAGGCGGAGAACTGCCTGCGGATGGTCCCGAAGGTTTTTTTGCGCCTTCGGAGGAAGAACCGGAGATAGAGATCATCGTGGATGAGAATCCAGAGGAAACTCCTGAGACAGAGGAAACAGTTCCGCCGGAAGAAACACCGGCAGAACCCACAGAGACGGAACCGGCAGAAACGCCGGATACAGAACTGATTTCGTATTCCGTTTCCGAAGATCTTCAGGCTGCGGATCTGTTCGGTGAAGCGGCTCTGAACGAAGACATCGCATTCACCGTCCTGCAGGAAAACCTCGGTCTGGATGATGCAGAAGCGGGTGAACTGACAGCGTCCCTGTTTGCCCTCGGTGATTCTCCGGAAGTCCCGGAATATCCGAGCAGAAGCGATGATACGGAGATCAACCGGATCAATGTGCACTGGATCACACCCGATACGGAAGACAACGGTGATGAGTCTCTCCTCTATATCCGTCCCTCAGGAGACAACCCGTTCAATGTCCGTCTGCAGATCGACTATGCATTGTCCGGTGAACACAACTATGAACCAGGAGATATTACGATCACCATTCCAGCATCCGTTATCCACAGAAGAGAAGGCGGCGATGCCGGTATAACGCTGCTGCCGTATCCGGAAGATCCTTCCAAGAAGAATGATTTCAACTGGAAACTGGTCAACGGCAATTACATCATTACCAATACGAAGCGGATGAGCGCCGCGACTAAGGGTTTCATCCAGATTGCCTTTGATGAACTGATTCCGCATGAACTTGTGGATATGCAGGAATCGGATCCGTTTGAGGCTTATATTCAGGTCGTAACCTGGAAAGGCAACACGATTGCGAAACGTTCGGAAGCGATCACTGCGCAGTTTGACACAGAAGCCAGGGTCACCGATGCAGGTAAGAGAGCCGTATCGGCACCGGTCCGTGTACCGGCATCCCGGATCCCGGAAGCGCAGCGCGTGGAAGGAGAGACAGAGTATATCCTTGTCGACTGGTATGTCTGGGGCACGACGGTCTCCAATACCAAATACACCCTGGATCTCATCGATACGATGCCGCAGGAATACGATGGCTTTATTGTCGGCGCGGACACGGAGGACGGTCTGCATCTGGAAAAGGACAGCGTCTATCAGGGCTACGCTGAAGGCATGACCTGGTATTATAATTTCACAACGGCCTATCCGGCATCGCAGTTCGTCAAGGATACGGAGTATACCTTCCACAACAATATCGAAGTCCGTGTGACAGAAGTTGATCCGGAACACGGTGATGATCCGCAGCTGGTAACGACAGCGACTGCACAAGGCACAACAGTATTCAGCTTCACAGATCCGAAGTGGTACAACCCGAACGGACATTTCATGGTCATCAAGGATGGCAATGATGATACGGACAAGTTCAACCGGACTCATCACAAGTATTACGGTACACGCTCGGATTCCCATATGTGGAGCGGCTACGGAAGCGGCTGGTACGGAATCTACCCGACAGCGCTGAACGATCTTCAGAAGGAATACAAGGAGCACGGAACAGATGGCGGTGTGCGTCTTTCCTATACGATCGATTCGGTCGGCTATGTCATGCCCTGGATGTTTGATCAGACCAGTTTCGAGAGAGACGCGGAGCTGGCATCCCGCATCTGCAGCAACTACAATCGTCCGGTCACCATGACCACGGAGGATTCCGGTCTGAGCTTCGGACGGAACGGTGAGAAGCTGGTCGTCGGGACGGATTATGATTTCGTGGAACTGGAGATTCCCGATACGGTATGGCTGTACACCGGTACACCGCAGAACATCAACCCGGACGGTTCCTGGGTTGCTCTGGATGCTGGTGACGGTACGTTCCGCTATACCCGTGACAGCAACAAGAGCCATAATCCGGATATTCTGGTGGAGTATCTGAAAGACGGCACCTGGCAGGAACTGGCGACGGTGAGCTGGCCCGGGGGACAGTATACAGTAACACTGGCTGACGGCAGTACACAGACATCTCATGTCATTGCGCTTCCGGAAGGGACAGAGAATTACAGGACAACGGTAACGCTGCAGAATCAGAACGAAGACAAGGCGCTTCAGGCAGCCATTGATTACGATGTGCGTGTTGTTGTGGAACTGCATTCCACGGAAGCGATGATGGCGATGATGGATGCGGCGTTCGCAAAAACGAATCTGCCGGAATTCGAAGTCTGGAACAATACGACCATGACAGCGCTCCGTACAGATACGGAGGAAACGATCGTTGTGATTCCGAACGACGGCTATGATGTGATCCGCGGCTATACAACGGATACCGCGGTCTATCCTTCCAAGTCCTCTGTCCAGAGCATGCAGGAATATGATCAGGAGAACCGGCGTTCGGTTGTCCACTACACTGCAAAGGTCGAAGAACGCAGCGTCATCAGCGACCGGGCGACCTATGACCAGGCAATCGCGGATGAAGCAATCGATGTACAGACGCATGGTTTCTGGCGTGATCTTCTGCCGAAGGGGATGACACCGGATCTGGATACGATCACGGTCAGAGACGGGGACACGATCCTCGACCGGTATACCATCGAGAACTACAAAGGATCGGGAAGAACGATGCTGGTGGTAGAAGTGGATCTGACACCGTCACCGGTACGTTACCGTTCCGGCGATATGTATTACTTTGAAGATGTACCGACGATCCGCTTTGATGCGTACTACGACAATGAAGCGCTCACGGATTACGGCAACCACGTCCATAACGTCATCGCATTTGAAAGCACGAATGAGATCATGGGTACGGTCAGCGGCTATACTTCGGAAGCGGACAACACCGGTACGAACAACAACGTTTCAACACCGAATGCGTTTGAGAACGATGAAGAAAAGTCCCTGATGAACGATCTGAATCCGGATCGGGACAATCCGACGGTCTATGCCGGTACGTATACGACGGTTGATGTGCTCGGTGCTGCACGTACATCCCTGAGCAAGGATGTTCAGGTCAACAATGACGGGAGATGGTCCG
>JAFWJP010000008.1 GCA_017514645.1 Solobacterium sp.
ACGAATGGACCGATATGTATGAGAGCTTTGCCAAAACGGCCGAGGAAGAAGGCTTCAAAGGTCTGGCAGCGAAGTTCCGCATGGTCGGTGCCATCGAAAAGCATCATGAGGAGCGCTATCGTGCACTTCTGAAGAATGTTGAAACAAAGGCAGTCTTCGAGAAGAGCGAGGTCAAGATCTGGGAATGCCGCAACTGCGGTCACATTGTGATCGGCACAAAGGCACCGGCGGTCTGCCCCGTATGCATGCATCCGCAGAGCTACTTCGAAGTCAACGCAGAGAACTATTAAGCAGTACTGAAAACAGAACCCTTCAAGGTTCTGTTTTTATGTGATTCTGCTTCAGGATCAGTACCAGGATCAGCCAGAATGCTGTGACTGCCAGCAGGAAGAGCGTCATCAGATTGAACGGCATCTGCAGTGCTTTGAGCCCTGGATCTTCCGGCAGGAACATATCAGCGAATGAAAACGGAATGCCTTCGAGGTACCTCAGCCAGAGAACACGTGTCAGTGTCAGCATGATAACACCGGTACCCGAACGTACAGCCTGCCAGGCGCAGTAGACCCATCCGTGCTGTCTGATCAAGGAAGAGATGTGCTTCGGCAGATGATCGATCCACTCGGGCTGCGACGGATGCTTTGGCACAGTATCGTTCAACAGAGTATCCGTGGAAACGTTCAGTACTTTTGCCAGCAACATCAGATTTTCAATATCCGGTTTTGATTCGCCGGTCTCCCATTTGGAAACGGACTGCCGGGAAACATTGACGAGATCAGCCAGATCTGTCTGGGACATACCGGCTTTTTTCCGGTAATGATAAATGTTTTCGTTGAGCATTCTTGTTTCCTCCTTGTTTCCATATTACGGATGTACAGTCCTTGCAACAACCAGGCATTTCCGGCAAATGCGCAACCAACAGTTGCATGTTTGAAAAAAGCCGCATGGAATGCGGCTGTGTGACTATTTCAGATATCCTTCCAGTTCCTTGATGATTTCCTGACGGAGATTGTCTTTCATGAAGGCGGCCTTTGCGGAGTTGATGTTCATCTGAATGAGATCGTTGTACGTGAATCCCATTTCATTGATGCAGTGGTCGTATTCACTGTTCAGATCTCCGCGGATCATGACCATATTGTCGGTGTTGATCGTGACCGGGATACCCATCTGCAGCAGATTCTTTGCCGGATGCCGGGGGAAGGATTCCCGGGTCTTGCACTGGATGTTGGATGTCGGGCAGATCTCCAAGGTGATCTGTTTCTCTGCGGCCTTGCGCACCAGTTCCGGATTCTCATAGATGTGATGTCCGTGACCGATGCGGGTGACTCCGAATGCCATGGCGTCCTTTACAGTCTGCCAGTCCTGGGAATCTCCGGCATGGCAGGTGAGATTGATGCCGGCTTCCTTCGCTTCCTTGAAGAACGGAGCAAAGGCGGACAGAGGGTCGAATCCTTCAGCACCGGCCAGATCCAGGGCAACAACGCCTTCGTCGCTGAAGTACTGTTTACAGACCTTGACGGTTTCAGCATTTGCGGCGTGATTGACGTGTTCCGGGCCGAAGACCATCATGCAGGTAATAATATTGACGTGCGTGCCGGGACACAGCTCCATGCCCTGTTTCCGGCCTTCCAGGACAGCTTCTACAGCATCTGCCTGTGTCAGTCCTTTCTGTGTATGCAACTGCGGTGCAAAGCGGATCTCGGCATAGCGTACACCGCAGGCGTTCAGGTCTTCGATCAGCTCCTTCGTGACTCTGGCAAGGGATTCCTTGTCCTGCAGTACGGCTGTCGGCCAGTCAAACATCGTCAGATACTCATTGACGCTGTCAGCGTTGGATGTTTCCAGCATGTAGAACTCATAGCCTTCCAGTGTTTTTCCGGGAAGTTCTATGCCTCTTTCCTGAGCCATTTCATACATGCTCTTTGTCCGGAAGGAACCATCCAGATGAAGGTGAAGATCGATCTTGGGAAACGGATACTTGGTCATGGTTGTTCTCCTGTTATTTCTGCAGCAATTCTGCCATATTGTCCGCGACTGCGTTGATCACGGTGTAGAAGCGTTCATTCTTTTCATTGACCATCTGCATCGTCAGGGTCGGGAATCCCATGGCACTGACAATGGCCATCTGGCTTGTGTTGTAGTAGCGGTAGATTCCCATCAGGGCTGTTTCCGCACCCATTGTGTTGCAGACGGTGACTGCACCGCCAGGTTTTCCGTGCAGCAGCTGATCCTTGACGCATCTTGAATAGAAGATCCGGTCAAATGCGTTGCAGAGGGCACCGTTCGGCCCGCCGAAGTACACCGGTGCAAATGTAATGATCCCGTCGGAGGCGATCATTCTTTCAGCCAGTTCATTGACCAGGTCATCATCCTGTACGCAGCGGTCGATCTTCATGCACGTATCGCATCCCAGGCATCCATGGATCTCTCCTTTGCCCAGCCAGTAGATCTCACTGTCTATACCGTGTGTTTTCAGCCGGGCTGCCATGGCCTGTGCAGCGATGTCGTTGTGTCCGTGTTCATGCGGACTGGCGTTGATGAGAAGTACCTTCATCGGTGTTCCTCCTTTAACAGTTCCATATTGATCGACTCCGGCGTAAAGCCGAAGGATTCATACAGTTTCATGGCTGATGCATTGCGGACATTGACCTGGAGCTCGATTCCGTCCAGCCCAGCCTCATCCCGCAGATCTTTCACTTTCTGCAGCAGCATGTGCCCGATTCCCTGTGAGCGGAGCGGTTCATCAACGGCAATCGAGGCAATATAGATTGTCTCCCTTGCCGTCTGCACCGGTGCGGAATACTTTCTGCGGTAGATCTCCACGACGCCGGACACTGTTCCGTCTGTCTCGGCGACCCACCAGACGCCGCTGCCAGCACTCTGTTCGTAATACTCTCTGCTAACAACCGTATCCGCGTCCCGGTAAAGATCCGGGCGCAGGCAAACATGCAGGTGCTGAACCTGTTTCATGATGCGTTCCACCGCTTCGTAATCCTGTTGTTCCGCTCTTCGGATGATCGTTTTCATACTCGTTTTTCCATCCAGCTTCATTATACCGAAAGAAACCCTGGAGATTTGAAAAAAGAATGGTAGAATCTCTCTGTTGAGGTAATGACAATGTATCAAGAACGCAAAGGACCTACAGCGAAATATGCCGTTCTTCAGGCAGGATACTGGATCGATTATATGATCCTGTTCTCGTTTGCGGCAGTGTTTCTTTCCGGCAGAGGATTCTCGACCAGCCAGATCGGTACCGTAACAGCCGGGGCATCCATTCTCAGCATGATCATCCAGCAGTTCTCCGGAACGATCGCCGACAAGTCAAAGACTGTTACGATCAAGATGATCTCCATGATCTTCGTTGTATCCAGTCTGCTGTGTACCGGAGCACTGCTCTTCCTTCCGAAGCGCTATCTGTCCACGATGGTCTTCTATACCATCGCACTGAGCCTGCAGGCAGCCTTTTCTCCGATCCTGAGTTCCCTGAGCCTGGAATTCACCAACAACGGCTATGATCTCAACTTCGGACTGGCACGGTCCATCGGTTCCCTGGGTTATGCCCTGTGTGCCAATTTCATGGGAACGATCGTTGAAGCCAACGGCCCCGAGATCATCCTTCCCATCTTCATCGGTGTCTATGCGGTTGAACTCCTTGTGTTGTGGCTGTATCCGCGGCCGGAAGTACAGGAAGGGGTAAAGACACAGGCACAGGAGGAACCGAGTTCCATCCTGCAGTTCCTGAAGAGCTATAAGCGGTTCCTCACTGTGATGGCTGCGTTTATCCTGATGTTCTTTCCGATGTTTATCCTGAATACGTATATCATCTATTTTGTGCGGTATTTCGGCGGCGGTGAGGCGGAGATGGGACGTGCGCTGTTCATCAATGCCATGACGGAGATCCCGATGATGCTGGTATCGTCGAAGATCATGCGTAAGACCGGCGCAGACGGGATGCTGAAGATTGCGGCAGTCTTCATCTGTGTGAAGATGATCCTGATCCGGATCTGTCCGTCCGTTACGTTCTTTGTCCTGCTGCACCTGACCGGCTTCTTTATCGGCGGACTGTTCAATGTAGCCGCTGTCTACTACATCAATTCCATTGTCGGTGACAGGGATATGGTAAAGGCACAGGCGATGTTCGGTCTGGCTACTTCCGGTCTCTGCGGGACGCTGGCGAATTACTTCGGCGGTATCATGCTGGAGCACCTGACCCTACCGTCAGTCGCAACGATCGG
>JAFWJP010000057.1 GCA_017514645.1 Solobacterium sp.
ATTGTGATACAGCGGCATCAGATCCATGTTCGGTGTCCCGTTGGTGATCAGATATGTCATCTTCAGCAGGACGAACAGGCTCCATCCGAAGGAAACACCGGAACCAAGCGCAACCAGCGTATCCATATTCGGCGCGCCGTGCAGAACGGAACTGAATCCGCTGGTAAAGAACTTTCTGTTGATGATCATGACGATAATGGCCAGACACATCTGAACGATTCCCAGTCCGATATGGTTATGCACCAGAAAACCGGGCAGAGGCCATCCCCACATATTGTGCCCCATGGTGATATACATCAGGATCATCAGGAATCCCAGAGAACTGATCAGCCGCTTTTTCAGCTTCGGTGTCTCCCGGTCGATCAGTGCATCTTCTTCCATCGCTGCGCGTTCACTTGCACTCATCTGCTCCTTTTTCGTACCTTTGAGCGCAGCGCCGTATCCGGCAGCTTCCACCGCGCGGATGATCGCCCCTGCGTCTGCCGTACCTTCCACACCCATGGAGTTCGTCAGCAGACTGACTGCACAGGATGTCACACCCGGTACCCCGTTGACTGCTTTTTCCACCCGTGCCTGACAAGCGGCACAGGACATTCCCGTTACAACAAACTGTTCCATATCCATCACCTACTTCATCAGCCTCTGCATGACCGTCACCAGCTCATCCACCGACGTATCATCACCGCTACGGATATCTCTTGCAACACATCCTTTGATATGCGCTGCCAGGAGAACCTTGTTGAAACTGTTCAGCGCACTGGTTACAGCAGAAACCTGTACCAGGATATCCGGACAGTACGCATCATTCTCCAGCATGTTTTCGATTCCCCGGATCTGCCCTTCGATCTTCTTCAGCCGCGTTGTCAGATCCTTTTTCTCTTTCTCTGTACGCATTCTGTGGTGGACACCGTCCATCACTCCGTATCCCGTTTCTTCACTCATATCGTTACCTCGCATTCATACTATACCCCCCTATGGTATATGTCAATACAAATGAAGCGGTTATGTATCAATTATTGATTTCAATCAAAAATGTGTTGACGAGAAAATACGGATGATGTATATTGAATTCAGTTAGTGATAACTAACAAGCAGAGCGGCAACAGGTACTCCTTCAATCTCTGTCCTATCTCCAAAACAGATGTTCTCCTTAGCCTGAAACCGAAGATCTGCAGATGATTGCTCACCGACGGCATGCGGATGGGCAGATATGAAAAATACCCGGTCTCCCTCACCGGGTTTTTTCCTGTTTTCTTAGAGATTCCAGATATTGACCCGCAGTACACGGTAATGCGGATGATACTGTTCCCGGTAATCCTTGCTGTGATGCACCGAAGGATAGGCATTGGAACGATAGTAGGCAAAATAGGCATCGAATTCTTCTCTGCTGAAGGAAACCGGCAGACTCTCGATACTGCGCTTCAGTTCCTTCAGATCATGCATGAAGTCCGCCATGGAGCCCTGTGTATTCCGGGCAGTCTGTACAAACCATGCATTGATCTGCTCCGGCGTATAGAGTTTCACGGCCTGGCGCAGATCCATCCTGACCAGATAATTGCCGATCGGTGTCAGAAGATCCTCTTCGTAGTCTTCCAGCTCCGTACATTCACTGTACAGTGCCTCCAGCGCCTGTTTCTCATCCGTCACCGCATGCCCGGGACCGTAATGGTGCTGATAGAGCAGCTTGAGACAGTCCTGCGGGCGCATGCCAGGATACTTGTTCAGATGCTGCAGCAGTATTTCCTTGAATGTTTCCATGATTACCTCAGTTTCAGTGCTTTTTCCATTTCCCGCTTTGCGTCCCTCAGCTTTGCGGATTCCCGTTTGTCATACAGGTTCTTTCCTTTGGCCAGTGCAACCTCCATTTTTGCCCTGCCGCTTTTCAGATAGATCCGTGTCGGTATCAGGGTATATCCCTTCAGCCTGACTTTGTCATACAGTTTACGGATCTCCACCTTGTGCAGAAGAAGCCGGCGGTCCCGCGTTTCATCCACGTTGAAGATATTACCGTATTCATACGGTGAAATGTGCATCCCCTTGATCCAGGCTTCCCCCTTCACAATGGAAATATAGGCATCCTTGAACTGCACTTTTCCCTTCCGTACGGATTTGATCTCCGTTCCGGTCAGTTCGATTCCGGCTTCATACCGCTCTTCGATGAAGTAATCATGGGATGCCCGCCGGTTAACGGCGACGTTCTTTTCTCCCGTACTGCCTGCCACGGCGCGCACCTCCTCTCCTGCTGTGCTGTTCTCTGCGTTCCGGCTTCTGTTCGATCATGAAATCGATCGTACCCTTTTCTGCCGATGCGTCCGCGGCAATCACCGTGATCCGGTCACCCAGACGGTAGACTTTTCCGCTCCGCTTTCCGCTTACGGTCTTTTCCGTTTCATTGAATGTATAGTAATCGTCTTTCATAGACTTCAGGGAAAGCAGTCCTTCCACCGTGTTCGGCAGACGTACATACATTCCGAAGCGGGTTACCGAGCAGATCACGCCGGAGAATTTTCTGCCTTTCTGCGACAGCATGTATTCCGCTGCTTTCCGGTCATCGCACTTCCGTTCTGCGTCCACGGCAGCCCGTTCGCGTTCGCTGGACTGCAGAGCTGCATCAGCTGTCACAAGAACATCTGACGCATCAGGCTCCCCGCCGAACACATATTTCCTCAGCATCCTGTGAACGATCAGATCCGGATAACGCCTGATCGGTGACGTGAAATGCAGGTAATACGGTTCCGCCAGGCCGAAATGCCCGAGACATGACGCATCATAATATGCTTTGGCCATGCACTGCAGCAGTTGTTCCGCAATCAGCGTCTCATTCTCTGAACCACGGACGGATTCCAGATATGCCTGGATCTCCTTCGGATCCGAAGAAGCC
Source organism: Solobacterium sp. (assembly GCA_017514645.1). GTDB lineage: Bacteria > Bacillota_I > Bacilli_A > Erysipelotrichales > Erysipelotrichaceae > Bulleidia. The sequence continues at coordinate 2,882 of JAFWJP010000057.1, forward strand.
CGGAACGGTTTTCCGAAAGATCCCGAAATCCGGCTGAAACTCTGAAGCTTGCGGTATTCCGGTTCTCCGTGCACCCGGTAAACTGCAGGTATCTTCCGTTCGTTCATCAGCCTTGCAACACATACATTGGCCGCAATCATGCAGTCCTCGATCATCCGTTCCGCATGTCCGCGTTCTTTCTCACGGACGTCAACGGCATATCCGCGGGCATTGACTTCGATCTCCGTTTCTGGAGCATTGAAGTCGATTGCCCCCTTATCATGACGATACGCTCGTACTGCGTCCGCGCATTCTGCCAGATCGCTGAAGAACGAGCCGTATCGCTCATATCTTTCTGCCATTTCCGGATCATGTTCCAGCAGCCGGTTGGTATTCCGGTAGGTCATGCGTTCATCAGAGCGGATGACGGACGGATAGACCTCGAATGACGTTGTTTCGCCGCTTCTGCCGATCTGCATGTCACAGGTGATTGTCAGACGGTCAACCTGGGGATTCAGGCTGCAGATCCCGCTGCTCAGTTCTTTCGGCAGCATATGTTCCGTACGTACCGGTGTATAGACCGAGCATCCCCGGAGATACGCTTCCCGGTCAAGAGCGGATCCTTCCTTGACATACCACGATACATCCGCAATGGATACTTTCAGACGCCAGCCGTCATCCGTACGCATGATTCCGACAGCGTCATCAAAATCCTGCGAATCATCCCCGTCGATCGTCACGGTCAGCTCCTGCCGCAGATCCCGCCGTCCGCTGATATCTTCCACTAACTGCGGCATACCGGCCGCTTCCGCCAGAACATTCTCCGGATAAACGGTCCGGATCCCGCAGTCGATCAGTACAGCTTCACACTCTGCGTCCGGATCACTGGTCTTTCCGAGTGTCCGCTCATACTGCAGGATCATCGGCTGTTCATATTCCGCAATCCGGAAGGACATGATATCCCCTGCTTTCGGTGTGACGCTGCCCGGCAGATCAAACCTGTGGCGGATCTCTTCCGTCCGGGGATCATTCAGTACACAGGCCAGTCTCCGGCCTTTTGTCACCCAGGTGCCGGTCACGCGTTCCAGGGCATGCTCGAGAACTTTCAGTACCTGTCCTTCACCGACAACCACCCGGTCACCGTTCATCGCGTTTCCAAGGTTTTCCGTCTCGATCCTGATTTCCGAAGCATCCCTGCTCAGATACCCGATCCGCTGCTGGGTGATCCGGATCCTGCCGATGACATAACCCTTCTGTTCCGCTGTAAAATATGCATTGTTCCGGTCACGGAAGATCAGGCACTGATCCTCCAGTTCATCCAGAATCCTGCTGAATACGATGAAATCACCCGATGTTCTTACGCCGAGTCTTTCTTCCAGAGCCGCTCTTGACAGCGGCTTTCTTGCTGTGCCGATTACTTCAAGCACTTTTTCACGATTGATGTTATCCATAAAAAAACAAACCGACGAAACTCATCGGTTGACTGTTATCCGACCATGCGGATCGCAATGACCAGCGCGAAGAACAGGATCCCCATGATCATCGTCACATTGGTCAGTGTTTTCTCCGAACCTCTTTCCTTGGAATTCTGGAAAAGATTCAGATCGCCGTTTCCGGTAAAAGCACCTGAGATTCCGTCCGACTTACCGGACTGTAACAAGGATAATATGATCAGGACTGCCGAAACAATCATCAATAAAGCTTTCAACATAACACAACTCTCCTCATGTGCCTGATAATTATATCAGATACAAAACTGTACTGCAAACAGAATAAATCCCCGTTCACCACCCTCATCCTGCAGTCTATATCCGGTATTGCCTGATACATGATGATCTTGCACTTATGCGCTGTCGGGACATAACGATTCCCGGGGATTCGAACCCCAGACCCGTCCTTAGGCCAAGTGCCATGCAGCTTAAGGCCGCTGCGGCCTGATATACACACCTGCAGAACTACCGACTTTCTCTGTTACTTCTCGATCAGTTTTGTCTTCCAGTTCGTCTCCTGCAGCAGATTGTCCAGATTCCGGATCTCCTTCGCCGTTTCATCCGCCTTTTTCTGCAGTTCCGTGGTTTTCAGAACCGGCCGGATCCGGATCTCCGTTCCCCTGGCTCTGGATGTATTCTGCCCGGATGTATATACGAAATCCCGGTATGCGGAGACTTGGATCATCAGTGCATCCTTCCGGGCAATGATCTCCGTCAGGCTTCTGCCGTTGACTCTTGTCCTGCTGTTGGTCAGATTGATGGCTGCCATCAGATATTCCAGCCTGCTGATGGCTTCATCCAGTTCTTTCAGCAGCTGTTCCGGATCTTCCGGTGTTGTCTCCCCTTCCTGGACCAGAAGATTGTTTCCGATCCTTCTTCTGAGTTCTTCGATACGGCGGTTCAGATCCGCCCTTTCCTGCAATGCTTCCGCCAGTTTCATCACTGTTTCTCCTTTTTTTCTATTATATCGCAATCCGCGCTGTTCCTTTCTCCCCTTCATGCTCGGTTTCCTCTATAATGACTGCAGGAGGTATCGAACATGGAGTATACACAGATCAAACTCTCCCGCGATGGAATGGTCGGCATCATTACGCTGAACAATCCGCCCAGAAACTCATTCTCCAAGCGGATGCTGAAGGAAGTCTATGAAGCATTCAAGGAATTCGAAACAGACGATACGATCCGTACCGTGTACATGCAGAGTACCGGTAAGAACTTCTCTGCCGGAGCAGATGCGGATGATATCCGCAAAGCGTTCTCCGGACAGGCGGAAGAGATTACGGAATCCTTCAGTGAACTCGGAAGTCAGCTTGTGGAGTGCATCGACAACTATCCTAAGGGAACGATCGTTGCGGCCCGTGGTCTGGTTGTCGGAGGATCCACTGCCATCTACAGCGCATTTGACATCCGCATTGCCGGAGAAGGACTGCGTATCCACGACGGTGATATCTACTATGCTACGGTAGGTTCCTGGGGCATGAGCAGTCTGCGTCTGCCCATCTGGATCGGCCGCAACAAGATGATGGACTATATGTTCCTGAATGAAGACTTTACCGGCCAGCAGGCCTATGAACTCGGTATCGTCAGTAAAGTCGTACCGGATGATGAAGTATATGATATCGGTCTTCAGATTGCGAAGAAGATGTCCACTGCCGGACCGATTGCGGTACGCTATTTCAAGGAATGTGTCCGCAAAGCCATCTACGGTGCATTCAACGATGCCCGGGCATACGAAGTTGAAACCGCGAAGATCGTCGGTGCTACGGAAGACAGCAAAGAAGGTCTTCTCGCCGTCATTCAGGGCAAGCAGGCTGAATTCAAAGGGAAATAAACAAAAGAAGTCCGCTGTGCGGGCTTTTTCTGTTTCTGCTGTATCCTGTACAATGAAAGTACGGAGAATACCTATGAAAAACAATCATGCTCATGAGCCCATTACACTTGAACTGATTCAGATTCTGGAGCGGGACCCCGAAACGAAGTACCTGCTCATGAAATCCATCGAGATGGGGCACAAGACCAACCCGGATCCGGCAACCAACCCTGTTGATTCCCTGGATTCCTACTATTCATTCATCGATCATGTTGTCAAAGCCATGCCCTGGGAGATCCATCCGGAAGGGAAGTTCATAAAACTGTATAACCGGATCGACCAGGGAATGGGATGCCTCTACTACATCTGTGAGCAGCAGCTTGGTGAACTGAGCGATCATGGCTATTATCATAACTCGCTCCTTTATCATGAACCGTACCGCAGCTGGTTCATCAGGCTGGTGCAGGAATCCGGAAAGTATCTGGACACCGAAGAATCCTGGAACGATGATTACTGCCGGATCGCCCGGGAGAACCCGGAATTCCGG
>JAFWJP010000058.1 GCA_017514645.1 Solobacterium sp.
CCTGCAGATTCAGAAGAGATACGCTGCATATCCCCTGTTCTGCTGACGAACCGCTATATCCGGCATATCCGCGTTCCAGAAGCCCGTCACACAGAAAATAGAAACTGCCCGGCTGACGAAGACGGGACGCACATGGATCATGAAGAACTTCTGATGAATCCTGTTTATCCTGCACCCTGAGACATAGCTTGAAGCGGCTGTTCGACCAGATCTGTTCATCAACAATCCCAGCCGGTTTCTGGGTAGCCAGGATCAGATGGATTCCCAGGCTGCGTCCGACACGGGCCAGCGTAATCAGGTCTTTCATGAAACCAGGATAGTTCTTCTTCAGTTCGGCAAACTCATCAACAATGATGATCAGCTCCGGAAGATAAGGAATCCCGCAGTCACTCTGCCATTTCTGCTGATAGGAATGAATATCTGTAATCGCTTCTTCAGTCATATCGGACATCTGTACAAACAAGGATTCTCTTCTTCGGCATTCGTTCTGGAAGGATACAAGTGCCCGGTCAACGATCAGATCATCAAGATCGGTCAGAATACCGCAGATATGCGGGAGCACAAGCCCGTTCGGCGTCAACGCGCTCACAGCACCACCGCCCTTGAAATCGATCATTACAAACTGAAGTTCCCGCGGACTGTAGGATACCGCAAGAGACAGGATCAATGTAATCAGCAGTTCCGATTTCCCGCTCCCGGTCATGCCTGCTATCAGGCCGTGCGGTCCGTTCCCGTGCTCATGAAGATTCAGGATCATCTCTCTGCCGTCATCACGGATACCGATCAGTGCAGAAATGGAATCCCTGACCATGTTGTTGTCCCAGCGGTGCTCAATGGCGAATTCCGATGCATGGGTCAAACCGTATAGTTCGAAGAATGATGGTCCTGATGACAGATAACGGAAACGTTCCGAATCTGACTGCTGAAGAGACAGTACCGACAGCATACTGCAGGCTTCCTCTTCCGTTATGCCATCGGCCTCATAAAACGAAAAAGAACCATCGCTGTTGAGCATTCTGTCAGTGTAAAGGATGTGTTCACTGTCCGGAGGAATCATAGTACAGCCGCAATGTATGATACACCCCGGAAATCCGGTACGTACTGTCAATTCATTTCCGATCACGAATAATACCTGTTCACATCCGTGTTCGTTCAGCTCATCAACGATCATATGCAGATCTGCTTCATCTGCCGCAAACAGACGGATTCCGCTTCCTGCTCTGCCGCAGTATACATGCGGTATTCTGCAGATCCAGCGGTGTTCATTGAACCACGATGATGGCGCCAGGAATACCGTCTTCAGCGCGTCAGGCGCATGAAGCAGACACAGCTGTGACAGGATCCACCAGAAAACAGTTTCTTCCTGTACGGTGATATTCCGGCATTCTTTCAGAGACAGGAATCCGACAGTAGACATGGTGTCACTATGCAGCAAGGTGTTCAGCGGAAGATACAGAGGATCTTCCCTGTCCAGATGAAACCGCATATCGAAATTGATATGCAGTCTGTATTCACCCTCTCCGTACCTGACGCAAAGGAAGTCATCATGGAAAGGCATCCTCAGGATCTGTTTTGTCCTGATCTGCAATGGTTCGGGAAAGCATTCCCTGATCCTCTGATCATACATTTTCTTGAAACACTCGATTTCTTCCGTACGGTGTTCCAGATATTTCCTGTAGGAATTGTCCCTGGATGTCCGCCTTCGTTGATTCGTGATTGCGTCATAGATCCGCTGGGCAGGAGTCCAGATCAATGTACTGATTACCATGACGCCCGGCAGCATTACCATCGGCAGCAGATCCATTACGCTTCGTCCGTTCAGCCATCCCCTGTAGACAGAGATGAGACCGGCACATAATGCCGCTGATGACATTGTCAATGCCGGTCCCATCGTGAAAAGCAGCGGATTCCGGCGATACTCCTGTACCTTTTCCGGTTCTTCCAGCACGACTGTAAATTCATCAGACAGATTCACGGAACGGAAACCGGAGTCATATACCGGACACTGCTGTGCCGGGAGCGGCGCTGTACGGATCTCTCTGGAATAGGCAGGCAGCGAAACATAGATATTCGCCGGTGCATTGATCATCAGGAACAGCGGATGATACACAAGGCATAGATTGACCGTACGGAATCTGTCACCGATGTTCAGTACTGTTGTATTCCCTTCTGCATCTGTGATCTCTGCTGTCCTTTCTTTGAAGTATATGGTACAGGATGCGGCATTTCTGTCCTGCACATAAACATCACAGTCGATCCTGTTTCCGATTTCCACGCTGCCTTCCGGTACATATTTATGGAATGAACCATACCCCTCTGAATAACGGGATACATCCAGATGGACAACGTTCTGTCCGTGATTCTCTCTTAAGATGACCGACTGTCCGTGTTCGATCATCACGGGTGATTCTGCCCGGATATCATACGGTACCCTGAGAAGCCATTTTCCTTGATGACGGAAGAAGATCAGCTGCCTGCCCATCGCCTCAGCATAGGTCTTTCTGCCTGTGAGGAACACCACACGGTCTTCTTCCCGGATATGTATCATCATAGTGGTTTGCTGCGGACGAGAACGCTGCATGATACAGTAAACTGTCCGTCAGCTGTGCGTACGGTGATCTTTGTACTGCCCGGACGATTGGCATGTACCTGCAGACCCTGCACTTCTGCGATCGATGTATCATCTGATACTGCCGTAAGATCCTGGATGGAATACCCTTCCGGCACACTGCTGACCGGGATCTCCATTGTTTCACCAGGGTCCATGATCAGACTGTATGAACTGATCCGTATTCTGTCCGCCTTCGGGACTTCACTCTTCCTCAGCGTTTCATAGTCACTGCGCGTACAAGTCCTGACAAACATTCCGTTCTCCATATGGTGCATGCCTGCCGGCAGAATACTGTTTTTCTCCGGATCCAGAACCTCTTTTGAACAGGAAAGCCCCAGTTTCCCGCACAGTGAAGAAGATGAGTTGACATCCAGGGACAGGAGCCATCCCGCATTCAGATCCGCACATACAAGAAATGCCGGCGATGTATTGTCATCAAGCAGATCATACGGTACATCCGTTTCCTGTACTGCAGTATGCCTGCTGCCGCGGTAGAGATGCAGTGGCGGCCGGACTTCCGCCCGGATGCCGCCAAGCATACCGATATCTGCCAATGTAAGCCCACCGGCGTTCAGTCCGAAGAACAGATCCGCTGTTGTTTCTGCAGAAGCAGTCAGCGTTTCCTTATGCGAATTATCGCAGTCGTGGATCATCCGCAGTTTACCGTTTCTGATTTCCATGCCGGCAGACAATTGCTGTCTGCACGTGAATTCTGCTTTTCCTTCAGCTGAGATACTGAGTTCCAGCCGGATGATCAGGGAAAGCAGAGGCTGCTCCGGAAGCGGTACACGAAGCGTACACAGCGGTATAACAAGGTCAACAGTATCATTGTCTTCACGGAATGCCCTGCGCACACTGTTCAGCAGATCATACGGATCGATCTGACTGAGATCACCACTGATCCTTCTGGAAGATGATCCGGTAATTCCCGTTTCTTCGGTCATTAAGCAGTCAACACGGAAATATCCGTTTTCCACAGTACCATGACCGAACTGCCATTCATATACCGGCCTGACATTCGACAGTCGGAACGCAGAATGAAATTTCAGCCCGTTCGGAAGGTTTCTGGATACCTGTGCCGAGATACCGGACGAAGATACACCCCAGCTGATCTCGTAGCCGTTGAAGGTATAGGAACGGCTGAGATGCGGGTGATAGTACAGCGCCGCAAGGTACATCCTGCTGTTCTCTGTATAGGAGCTTTTTACGTTGTCTCCGGTGAATTCATCCAGAATCTCGGCTGACTCAAAGTCAACTGTACCCGATCCTTGAATATGCATGCTGCCGAATACATCCTCAGGACCTGCTGGTTCTGTATGAACAAAGGTTTCCTCGTCATGTTCCTCAGTATCGGTTACTCGGTACCATTGACCTGTATCCCTCTCCTGTATATACGTCCCTTCCCTGATTCCGGCAGAAGCATGATAGACAGCATATCCCTTTGCAGGATCGCCGCTGATCGGTTCTTCAGTACAGAACTCAGTGAGTTCATCCACAGTCACAGGTTCGGGAATCCTGCAGTTGATATAGGAAATGACCTGATCCAGTTTTTTCATTGCTTCATCCCGGTCAAGGAGTTCCTTTGGATGAAAACAGTTTCTGCTGTCGGTACGGAATAATCCAAGGGACACGGCGCTTTCGATCTGGACGCGGTAAGGACTATCTCCGATGTCATGGATCACAGTACCGGAAGATGCCGGCTGTGTACCGGCCAGATTGATCAGTGTATAGGCTGCGAACTCCTTTGAAAGCGGAGACTGCGGATCCAGAGGATGCTGCGTATCAACGATTCCCCAGCCGGCCGCATCCTGAATTGTCTGATAGTAGAGAGAAGATTCACTGATATCAATAAAATACGGCGGTGATTGATCCTGAGGAATACCGGAGCGCTCATTGATCTCATGAAGCCATTCTCCGGTACTGATTGTTCTGACAGGTGTTCTGCGGCATCCTGCCGCAATCAGCAGAACACCGCAGAAAACCGCTTTCAGAATCCGATCAGTTCTGCATGCCGGACGCATTTGCGTTCAGCGTCGTTTCCAGCGTATCGTAATCCGTCACGGTACGGTCCAGGAAACGGGCATAGCTTTCAATATCCTCTTTCTGCGTTTCGAAGCGCAGTGCGAACTGATTGAACCGGGTGCGGATCGTCTCCCCGCTTTCCGAAAGCCAGGACAGATCCGTTTCGTTCATCAATCGTTTGATCTGCGCGAGGGATTCCTGCATTGATTGATTCAGAGTACGAAGTACTGCTGCTGTTTCACTGACCTGTTCCAAAGAAATATTAAGCTGGTCCATGATCCTCCTTATCCGCCGATATGTCCGGCCTGTGCTGCGATGGTATCCTGTGTACGTCTGTATGCACCGGCAGAATTCCGGAGGAATTCGGAATACTGGGTACATAACGCTGAAATCTGGTGGAAGTCGCTCTCAAAGGAATGGATCCTGTTTGTGAACGCTTCATTATCCTTTCCGGTCCAGCCGGCTTTCATTGCATCAACAGCTTCAAACAACTGTCCGTACAATCGCCTGTAGTTATCGTTTTCACTGTCGATCCTTGATGCTGTCTGCTCCAGTCTGCCTGGTTCAACATTGATGATTCTCATGTTCTATCAACTCCTTTCACTCACGTTATACGTAGGAAAAGAGCTGTTCCACGAAAAAAGGCATGAATCTTCATGCCTTGTTGTGTGTTTGATCAACCGAGCAGCGCTTCCAGTGCATCGATATCCAGCAGACGGATTGTTCCCCGTCTGGTTTCAATCAGACCGTCTTTTTCCATTCTTCCCAGAACACGGGAAGTTACTTCCCGTGCCGAACTGATACTCCTGGCAATCCGGTCCTGGGTTGCAGCGATTTCCGGATTGTCTGTACGTGAATATTCATCCAGAAGGAACACAGCGACTCTCTGATCCATTCTCAGGAACAGGATCTGCTGCATGGTCCACATTGCATCCGAAAAACGGAGTGCACTGAGTTCCATCAAATCACTGTGTACATAGATATTGGAATGGTCAAGGATACCCACGACCGGTGCGGGAATCACCAGCACATCCGTATCTGTGTCCGCGATCATCATCGTATCAAAGGTGATCTGATTGATCACACATGACGCAGAAAGTACATCCCTGTCACCTTCCTGCAGCGTATAGATCGTGATCTCACGACCTTCGGCTGACTGCATCGTCACACGTACACTGCCGCTCTGCAGCTGTATGAGGCCGAGACATTCCGAAAGATGCGAATGCAGAACATCACCCTTGCGGTAATGCCTGACATTGACCGAATTTCCGATAAGTCTCTTCTCTTCATTGTTCAGATTACCGTAGAACGGCATCTGCTCCACTGCAGCCTGCAGATCCATAATCAATTACTTCTGAAGCAGTTTGATCAGATTGTCTTTCGGCTGTACACCGACAGTTCCTGCCTTGGCTTCGCCGTCCTTGAAGACAATGAAGCTGGGAATGGACATGATCCCGAACTGTGCAGCAAGTTCCTGCTCTTCATCAACATTGACCTTGCCTACCTTGTAGACACCTTCGTTCTCTTCCGCAATCTGCGCAACGACCGGTGCCATCATCTTGCAGGGACCGCACCATACAGCCCAGAAATCGATCAGAACCGGAATATCACTCTTCAGTACTTCCTGTTCGAAATTTTCCTTTGTGATTGTAATTTCAGCCATGTTTCATACCTCCTGCATCATGGATGCGTACATGTATATCTTAATCTATCCAGGTGATATGTCTGTAACCTTGTCACATTTCATCACGGTGGATCTGCGCAATGATCTCCTCGATATGCTGTCCTTCCTTCATGGCAGTATCGATCTCAAAGTTCAGTTCGGGTACCCTGCGGATGGACATCCGTTTGCTGAGTTCCGTACGGATATGTCCCTTTGCCCGTTCCAGAGCCTTCAGACCAGCCTCATTTCTGGCTTCTTTGCCCAGGAAGGAAACATACACGGTTGCATAACTGTGATCGCTGGATACCTTCACATCTGTAATCGTTACGAATCCGACTTTGGGATCCTTTACTTCAAACTGAATGATATCGCTGAGATTCTTCCGTATCAGACCTTCGATCCGCTTTTGTTTTACGCTGGACATCTCAGACCTCCGGAGCGACTTCCTGCTCCTCGTAAGCTTCTACGATGTCGCCGATCTTGAGATCGTTATAATTCTCAATGGTCAGACCACAGTCGTAGCCCTGTGTCACTTCCCTGACATCATCCTTGAACCGTCTCAGAGAACCAAGCTTGCCGGAATAGACTACAATGCCATCACGGATCAGCCGTACACCACAATGCGAAGTGATCTTGCCGTCTGTAACCATGCAGCCGCCGATCGTACCGACCTTGGAAACCTTGTAGATCTCACGGATCTCTGCCTGTCCGATGACAACTTCTGCATAGACCGGTGCCAACATGCCCTTCATGGCGTTTTCCATTTCTTCGGTAGCTTTATAGATAATGTTGTGCAGACGGATCTCTACGCCGGCTTCTTCCGCCTTCTTGCGGATGACCGCATCCGGACGGACATTGAATCCGATGATCATTGCCTTTGAGGCATCCGCCAGCATAATATCCG
>JAFWJP010000059.1 GCA_017514645.1 Solobacterium sp.
TGTGGGAATGACCGCACGGAAGATACTTGAAAACCTTTCGGTCGAGAAGCACTTTGCACCGGATGTAATCAATATCATGATCGAATACATCCTCAAGCGCAGCGGAAACCGCCTGATTCCTTCCTTCGTCGACAGCATTGCGGATGAATGGGCGAGGGACGGTGTCGTCAGCCGGGAGGACGCGCTGAAGGAAACGAAGAAGCCGTTCAGAATGTACGGAAAAGGCAGAGAGAACGTCCGCCCGGATTATCTCAGCAAACTGGCGGAAGACAGTGTGCAGGCTGCCAGTGAAGAAGACAGGCGCAGCATTGAGGAACTGATGAAGCAGATGGAGGATACAAGTGGAAAAGTACATACCGGCTGATACAGCCTATGATACAGACAGCAGGAAACAGCTGGCAGCACAGCTGAAAAACGATCCGCTTGTACTGCGGACACTGCGTGATAAAGGGATTCCGGAACAGGAACTGGTGGATCATACGTATCTGATCTCCCGCTGGCTGAAACAGAAGAAACTGTGTGAAGGGTGTCAAAGTCTGAAGAACTGCCGGCAGAAACAGCAGGGATATGCTGAGGAACTGACCTATGACGGTGTTCTCGGCAATGAATTGAGCCCTTGTGTACATCTGCGTGAGAAGCGGGAAAGAGAAGCGCATACCGTTCAATTCCTTGTCAACGATCTGCCTGAGACAATGCGCAGTACAGGCTTCAAGGATCTTCGGACGGAAGGGGAGAGTGCGGCATATCTGAAAGCGCTGCAGAGAGCCCTGACGGCCTTCCTGAATGAAGAAAGCCTGTATATCTACGGAAATATGGGAACGGGCAAGACAATGCTGGCGGCCTGTGCTGTCAATGATGCGGCACGGAAAGGAAAGCGGACAGCCTTCGTGTCCATGCCGAAATTCTCCGACAGGATCACGGCTTCTCTGCGGAGCGGAGAATATCTGACGGAGGTGCAGAGGCTCTGCTTTGCCGACTTCGTGGTACTGGATGATATCGGTGCGGAAAGCGTGACGGACCGGACGCGGGCAGTGCTGCTGTCCGTTCTCGATACGCGCATGCAGGAGGGCAGGATGACCTGGTTTACTTCAAATGAAGATTTCCGGTCGCTGCTGAACCATTACATCCTTGATTACAACAAAGCGGACATCGGTGACGCGGAACGCATTCTGGAGCGTGTGCGCGCCATTGCGGAGCCGCTGGAACTGATCGGCAGGGACAGAAGGAACCTGCACGGAAAGGAGACTGTATGACTACCATTCGCAGCTACGGACATGCCTGCTTCATGATTACAGCAGACAACGGATACCGGATCGTCTTTGATCCGTATGAAACAGGTTCTGTTCCCGGCGTGGAACTGCCGGAGATCGAAGCGGAAGCGGTGTATTGTTCCCACGGACACGCTGACCACAGCGCGGCTCACCGGATCCGCCTGAGCGGCAAAGATCTTCCTTGTCCGTTCGCGGTATCCTACCTCAATGTACCGCATGATGATCAGAACGGCGCGCTGCGCGGAATGAACCGGATCCACATTCTGGAAGGATGCGGCCTGAAGATCGCCCATTACGGGGATCTCGGCAGGGATCTGAACGAAGAAGAGGTGGACCGGCTCACGGACTGCGACGCGGTCATGATTCCCTGCGGCGGGTACTATACGATCGATGCGGATCAGGCGGCCGGCATCATCCGCAGGACAGCGCCGAAGCTTGCCGTCCTCATGCACTACCGCACCGACTGTACCGGATATGATGTACTGATGCATGCGGATGATGTGCTGAACCGGATCCCGGATGCCCGGAAGGCGGGTGTCTCTGAAGTGACTGTCGGGGAGTGCCGCGGCGTCATCATGCTGGATCCTGAACAATAATAGCAATTGCCGGAAATATCTGCTAACGCACGTAAATGCGATAAATATGCGATATTCCGGCTTTTTATGTACCTGGCAAAACAATATTGTGCATAAATAATAGCACTATATACTTGAAAGTGCTAAACAGATGATTATAATAAAAAGTGTAAAAGGAAAGAAGGTAATCAAGATGAGGTATTTCCCGAGTGTAAACAATACATTGTTTGACGAACTGTTTGAAGATATGTTCGCACCTGTATCCGTCAGCGCACCGACACTGGCCAGGACGGATATCTACAAGAAAGATGACCAGTATATTCTGAACATGGAACTTCCCGGCTTTGCCAAGGAAGATGTAAAGATCACGCTGTACAACGGAGAGCTGACGATCAGCGCGGCCCACAGCAGCAATCAGGAAGAGAAGGATGACAAGGGACACGTGATCCGTCAGGAGCGTCATTCCGGCAGTATCACCAGAAGTTTCTATGTCGGTGATGGTGTTACAGACGCGGATATCCAGGCTTCCATGGAGAACGGTATGCTGAAGCTTACGGTACCGGCCGGCAGGAAAAAGGCTGCTGAAGAGAAGAAGTTCATTGAAATTCTGTAAGGAGGACAAGAAGATGAGATATTATCCGACAAGATCTGCATTTGGAGATATGATCGATGACTGGTTTCCGACAGTAAACAGTGAGAACGGTGTTCTGAAGACGGATGTCCACCGGAAAGACGGCAGATACATCATTGATATCGATGTGCCGGGATTTGCCAAAGAGGATATCAAGATTGCGCTGTACAGAGGCAATCTGACGATCTCTGCCGAACACAATGAAACAAAGGAAGAGTAGGACGCGAAGGGTACGGTCGTCCGCAAGGAGCGTTACAGCGGTACCTGTTCCAGAACGTTCTATGTCGGTGAACATGTGACGGAGGCGGATGTCAAGGCCAGACTGGCGGACGGCATCCTGACACTGGAGATCCCGACGGAAGAAACCAAGAAGGAAGAACAGAAGAAGTACATTGACATCTTCTGACCGGTAGGTCTGCCGCAGGGCAGACCTTTTCTCTTGACGACTGTATACCCGGGTTCTCTTATGCAGGCATTGAAAAAAGTTTGATTTGCAATTATTGTAATATCAGGTCATTGTGACGGACGAGAGGTAATAGTGAAATGAAAAAGTTCATCAGTATCGTAATGTGTGCAGTACTGCTTGCAGGATGCGGAAGCAAGTCTTCTGCGGAGGCGGACAACGGAGAAACGCTGAGGGTTCATGACGGAGTCATCCAGTATAGTGATGATGCCGGAAACTGGTACAATCTGATTACGGTGGATGAACTTCTGACACTGAAGGAAATGGCCAACAAGGGTACGGTGATCTACAGTCAGGAACCGGCGGAAACTGCGGAAGCACCGGCAGAGACACCGCAGGAAACGGTACAGACGGAGAACGGTCCGCATACGCATTATTTCGGGACGCAGATCGCTTCCGGCGCTTCTACCTGTACAAAGGGCGGTTATGTGACATACCAGTGCAGCTGCGGCGAAACGACGACGAGACAGCTGGCACCGCTCGGTCATGATTATCAGCTGCTCTGGGCGGCAGACGCAACCTGTGAGAACGGCGGCTACAAGACGTACAAGTGCAGCAGATGCGACGCGGAATACACGGACTTCTATCCGCAGCTGACCGAAGGCTGTGCGGCACCGGAGGCCACCGAGGAAACCGAAGGTACGGAAGGCACGGAAACAGCAGAAGGCTGATGAAATGAATCAGGCACCTGCGTTTCCTGTGCAGGTGCTTTTTGAATGTTTGAA
>JAFWJP010000009.1 GCA_017514645.1 Solobacterium sp.
CCGATTCCGTCCAACGATGATGCAGTACGTTCCATCAAGCTGATGGTCAGCCTGATCGCAGACGCGATCGTTGAGGCCAAGGGCGGTGTTCTGGAAGCTGCTTATCAGGAAGATGAGACTGTTGAGGACATCACGATGAAGGATGTCATCATCCGTGTTGAGCAGCAGGCTGCTGAATATGAGCGCAAGAGAAGACAGAGATACGAAGAGCGCAAGGCTCAGATGCAGAAGGACCGCCGCTACAGCGGTGAAAGACGTACATTCCGCAGAGATGGTGCGAATACACGTCCGGTGAAGGAAGAAACACCTGCCGCAGAGGCTGCTGAAGCAGCACCTGCTGCTACAGAGGCAAAGGAGGCCGAATAACGATGGCAATTACAGCTGCACAGGTAAAAGAACTCCGTGAAATGACCGGTGCCGGCATGATGGACTGCAAGAAAGCCCTGACTGCCTGTGACGGTGACATGGACGCAGCGGTTGACTGGCTCCGTAAGAACGGTGCAGCAACTGCCCAGAAGAAGGAAGGCCGTACGGCTGCTGAAGGTCTGACAAGGGTCAGGACAGAAGGCAACACCGGTGTTATCTTCGAAATCAACTCCGAAACAGATTTCGTTGCCAAGAACGAACTGTTCCTGGAACTGCTGGACAAGACAGCAGCGGAGCTTCTGGCCAACAAGCCGGCTACGATGGATGAAGCACTGGCAATGCCGGTCGACGGCGGTACACTGAACGATGCGATCATCAATGCAGTTGCTGTCATCCGTGAGAAGATCGCGTTCCGCCGCTTCGAGATCGTCGAGAAGGCGGATGATGAACTCTTCGGCTCCTATATGCATATGGGCGGCGCAATCTCCGGTCTGGTTGTTGTCAAGGGCACAGACAAGGAAGAAGTAGCGGCCAACATGGCAATGCAGGTCGTTTCCATGTCTCCGACATACATCTCCCGCGATTATATGCCGCAGGATGTTGTTGAGCACGAGCGCATGATCCAGACAGAGATCGTCAACAACGATCCGAAGCTGAAGGATAAGCCGGAGAAGGTCAAGACAGGTGCAATCGAGGGCAAGGTTTCCAAGTCCCTGCAGGATATGTGCCTCGTTGATCAGATCTTCTTCCTGGATCAGAACATCAAGTGCAAGCAGTATCTGAAGGATCAGCACGCTGAAGTAACGAAGTTTGTCCGTTACAAGGTCGGTGAAGGTATCGAAAAGGTACAGTCCGATTTTGCGGCAGAAGTCGCAGCGATGGCGAAATAATCAGGTAACTGAGTGTAAGATGATCCCGTCTTTGCTTTGTATGCAGAGGCGGGATTTTATATACTGAAAACGAAGAAAAGGAGACATGCGGTATGCTTCAGGAAATACTGAATTACATCGACGAGCACAGGGAAGAGGCCATCAACGGGCTTCTTGAGCTGATCCGGGCAGAGAGCAGTGATGGAAAAGCAACAAAGGCCCAGGAGCAGGTGATACAGGAGCTGCAGCGGATGGGCTACACGGTCGATTGTTTCCGTCAGGAACCGTCTGCAGAAGAACTTCCGGACTTTTCTCCGTATGATTTTACATATGATGAAGGCGCGTACAATGTTGTCGGTACATGGAAGGGAACCGGTACGGTGCCGTCGATGATGCTGTTTGTGCATATCGATACCGAAGCAGAGGACTATTTCGGGACATTTGATGATCCGTACAAGGCATATGTGGAAGACGGCAGGATCTACGGACTTGGTTCGGCAGATGACAAGGGCGGCGTCGCAATGATGCTGCACGCTCTCAGATACCTTCAGACATTCCTTCCGGAACTGCCCTACGATCTGACAGTCATGTCGATCATGGGCAAGCACGGCGGAGGATTCGGTACACTGTCAGCTCTTTCCAGGGGTTATACCGGTACTTACTCCATCTATCTGCATCCGGCGGAAACAGGTCATGGCTTTGCGGAGATCAAGAATATATCGCTGGGAATCATCGATCTGGATATCACGGTCAAGGGTGAACCGGGTATCCCGCATGATGATCTTTCCACCGGTACGAACGCTGCGGCGGAACTCGGATACATTGCCGGATATCTGGAGGATTACAACCGCATGATGCGGGATACCTGCCGGTTTGATTTCGGTTCCTTTGAAGGACAGCCGTCCTTTATCCTCAATATCGGTACTCTGCAGGCTGATGGCGGCTATGGAGGAATCAATACGGAAGCACGCCTGCGTGCCAGATGCCGGTTCTATCTGCCTCTGACCATTGACAGTGTCGTTGAAGGAATTGCAGAGTATCTGAAGAAACGCTGTGAAGAAGAAGGAAAGGTATGCTTCGGAAATATCCGGATCGAAAAAGAACCGTTCCGGGCAACGCCGGCCTTTGTTCCGAATGACAGTCCGTTTGTCGGACTGATCGAGCACAGCATTACCGAAGTTACAGGTATCGATACGTTTATCCACCAGTACCACGGCGGCAGTGACATCCGTTTCCCGATCGTCTACGGAAACAGCAGCTGTGTCGGCATCGGCCCGTCATGCACCCTCCCGGCAAAAGGATCCGGCGAGCGGGAATGGATGAGTGCGGATGACTATATCAACGGGATCAAGATCCTTGTACGTATTCTGTATGAATACCGGAACTGGGGAGTATAGGTGTATCATATTGATACAGCAGGATCATTTCATGAATGATCACAGTGAGGCAATATGAGCATTGTTGTACATTTGTACTATACGGGGACAAACGGCAGCGCCCGCAGATTTGCACAGGAGATGGAGGAAAGTGGTACAGCCGCAGAGATCCGCAGGGAAGAAGGAAATGAACAGTATGATTACTACCTGTCCCTGAAGGATCCGGAAACCATGATGCTGATCGACCGCTGGCATGACCAGGAAGCGCTGGACCGCCACCATGCATCACCGATGATGCAGAAGATCGCGGAACTGCGGGACAAATACGATCTGCATATGAAGGCAGAACGCAGCATTACGGAAGACCGGCTGCCGGACAAGGATCAGGCGTTTATCCGGAAATAAAAAACAATGTGGTTCAGCCACATTGTTTTTTCATCTGACGAAGCAGGAATCCTTCTCTGACACAACCCTCACTGATGACGACGGTATCCGCGTTATATGCCCACAGGATGCTCAGCAGCATATTGACCCCGGGCATGAATACGTCCCATCTTCCTTTGGAGACGACTTTGTGCATGAGTTCCGTCATTTCCGGATCCATGTCATGAAGCTTCCGGTAGATCTCTCCCAGTTCTTTGCGGTTCATGGTCTTTCCGGTACCGTATACAGCGTCACAAAGCATACCGGCTGCTCTGCAGGTACCGCCGATGCCGACGATCGTCCCTGAGGGTATGGATGTCAGCAGGGGATGCTGTTCAAAGGCTTCCCGGATGATCGGGTCGGTCACTTCATTACGGACTTCCATACTGGAAAGCCGCACACAGCCGTAGGGGAGGCTGACAGCTTCGATGATCTCATTGTCCCGGAAAGCAATGAGTTCTGTGCTTCCTCCGCCGATATCAAAGGCGTTGCCCGTGGTAATCTGCGGTACGTAGAGACGGCTTCCTTCAAAATCGCACTCCGCTTCTTCCCGTCCGCTCAATGGCTGTACGTCAAAACCTTCTTCCCGGAATGCCTTCAGCATTTCATCCCTGTTGTCGATATTCCTTGCCGGTTCGGTAATGAATGCTGCGTAATCATCTGCCTTCATTTCATCGATGATTCTGCGGTATTCCCGCAGTGTTTCACAGGTGCGTTCAATGCCTTCCTGCTTCATGTGGCCGTCTTCAATATATCCGACCAGATGGACAGGAGCGGACTTGTGCAGCAGGATCTCCGGAACCGGAGTCTCAGTATTGTATATGATCAGTACAACGGTATTGGAACCGATATCTACAATTCCGTATTTCATGATTCTTTCCCCCAGAGAAATATAACACAAATCATTGGGAAACCGATTGGGGATTGCTATATAATGAAAAAAGAAAGGATGTATCATCCATGTATAAACGAATACTGTTAAAGCTGAGCGGTGAAGCGCTTGCGGGAAATGAACGCAATTTTGATCCTGTCTGCCTGAAGACGATTGCAGAGGAGATCAAGCAGGTTCACGATCTCGGCATTGAGGTTTCCATTGTTGTAGGCGGAGGCAACTTCATCCGCGGCAAAGCGCTCGTTGAGATGGGAATCGACCGTGTTCAGGGAGATTCCATGGGCATGCTGGCAACGATCATCAACTCCCTGGCAATACAGAGTACGCTGGAATCGATCGGTGTTGACACCCGTGTGCAGACTTCCATCGATATTCACAAAGTTGCGGAACCGTTCATTCAGAGAAGGGCTGTCCGTCATCTGGAAAAGGGCAGGGTCGTGATCTTCGGCGGCGGTACGGGAAGTCCGTACTTCTCTACAGATACAACAGCGGCGCTGCGGGCTTCG
>JAFWJP010000060.1 GCA_017514645.1 Solobacterium sp.
GCATGCTGATGCTGGATCCTCCCGAAAACAAGAAAAATGCCCGGGTGTTTCCCGGACATTTCCAGCAGATCTATTCTGTTCTCAGTTCTGCACCGACACGCTTGTGCAGTGTCTTGAGAATCGTTTCCATCTTCTTGTCGATCTGTTCCGACGTCATGGTACTGTCATCATTGCCGATCTTGACCCTCAGCATGATGCTCTTCTTTCCTTCCGGAACCTGGTTTCCACGGTACTCTTCCTTGAATTCCAGTTCCTTGACCTTTCCGCCGATCGCCTCCTGAATCTGTTTCCACGTCACTGTTTCATCCACGATCACGGACAGATCCTTCTCTACCAGAGGATACAGCGGCAGATGCTCGAAGACATTCGTTCTGGACGCAAACGGTTTCAGCAGATCAACATTGATCTCGAATACTGCCGCATTCGTTCTCTTGATCTTCGCATCATTCATCGTACTGACAGACAGCAGACCGAACGAACCGACGCATGCATTGCCGACCTTGAGGTTCAGCCAGGCGTTCCTGTCCGCCCATGCCGGCTGTACTTCCTGGACCATGATCATCTCTTCCATATGACAGTAGGAAGCCATCGTCTCCAGAACACCCTTCATCTGATAGAAGATCTGCCGTGCATCTTTACCTACGATGCATCCGGTCATGTATTTCCGGTGAACCGGCAGCGTCTCCGTTTCCGTAGACTCATGGTAGACACCCTTTTCAAATGCCTGGGCGACTTCAAACATCCGGAATGATGTGAAATACCGCAGATTCTTCACGATGGATTCCAGCATGCCCGGTACCAGGGAAGAACGAAGTACAGCGAGTTCCTCGGACGGCGGTGTTGCCAGACGGACACTCTTCTCCATATCGACCTTCGCCGCCCGGATATACTTGTCATCGACCCACGGATACGTGAAGATCTCGTTGAATCCGCAGCGGTAGGCAAGATACTCCCGCAGTCTGCGCTCCAGAGTGACGTCCCTCTGAATAACGGAATTCTCAAATTTGACGGTCAGCGGCTGTTCCTCAAAGCTCTCAAAGCTCAGCAGACGGGCAATATCGCCAAGGACATCATCCTTGATCGAGACATCGCCTGTCGAACGCCAGACAGGTACCGTAACATGATAGATGCCGTTCTCGAATTCCACTTCATATCCGACACCCTTCAGGACACCTTCAATGGTTTCCCTGCCCAGTGCTTTGCCAAGACGGACATCCAGGAATTCCTGTGCAACATCAATATGTTCCTGCTGCGTCACGACCGGGTAATCATCCGCATGCGCAACGATCCGGCATTCCGGATACAGTTCACGGAACAGCTGCAGGCTGAGTGCGAGACCATCATCGACTCTCTGAGTATCCAGATTCTTCTCATACCGCATCGCTGCATCGGTCTTTTCATTGAAACGCGCACCTGTCTTACGGACGGTCTGGGCTGTGAAGTTTGCGATTTCCAGAATGATTCCTGTCGTATCCGGCAGTACAGAGTCCTTGATACCGCCCTTGATTCCGGCCAGGTTCATGGGCCCGTACGCATCACATACGACCAGGTCATCTTCGGTCAGATCCAGTTCGTTCTGGTCCAGCAGGACCAGTTTTTCATCCTTATATGCATTTCTGACAACGATCTTTCTGCCGTCCACATGTGTACGGTCATACGCGTGCGAAGGCTGTCCGACCGCCATCATTACGTAGTTCGTAATATCAACGATCGCATTGATCGGACGCATGCCGCAGTTGGTGATCAGCGTCTTCATCCACATCGGGGATTCCTTGACATACAGATTCTCGATTTCGGTTGCTGTGAACCTGCGGCACTTGCCGGGTTCCTTGATCTCTACGTCATATGCCGGCAGATCCGGATCCAGTTCAATCTTCGGCAGCGGCTTCAGCTCACAGCCGTAGATGCCCGCCAGTTCCCTGGCAATTCCGTAATGACCCCAAAGATCCGGACGGTTCGTCAGGGACTTATTGTCGATCTCGATGATCGTATCGTTCAGACCGAGGACATCCGCAATGTTCTGACCCGGTGTGCAAGGAATATCCTTCAGATCAACAATGATATGTTCCCGGCTCTCCGGAAACAGATCCGTCAGGAATACTTCATCTGCTCCGCAGATCATACCGTAGGAGTATTCCCCTCTCATCTTGGTTTCCTTGATCTTTACAAGTTCACTCTCCCCGTGCCAGTAGACTTCCGCGCCGGGCTTGCATACGACTACATGTTCGCCGGGATACAGGTTCGATCCGCCGCAGACGATCTGTACAGGCTTTTCTTCGCCGATATCAACAATGCAGATGCGCAGTGCGTCCGCATTCGGGTGGTCCTTGACTTCAAGAACTTCGGCAGCGATGATGTCATGGAACTTGTCACCTGTATTCTCCGTGCTTTCAACCTCAACGGTACGAAGTGTCATATCATACGCAATCTGTGCAGGCGTCAGGTCTGCAGGAAGATCCACATACTGTTTCAGCCAGTTCAATGATACTTTCATATCTGTTCTCCTCTCTTTCACGTTTCTCAGTGGAACTGCTGCAGGAAGCGCAGGTCCGCACTGTGGAACAGACGAACGTCATCAACGCCGTAGCGCATCATGACCAAACGGTCCAGACCGATATTGATATAGAAGCCGGTCCACTCTTCCGGATCCAGGTTCGCAGCCCTGAGAACATTCGGATGAATGACACCGCCCGGCATGACTTCGATCCAGCCGTTGTGATTGCACACACGGCAGCCCTTTCCGCCGCATACCAGACACTCCATATCGATCTCATATCCCGGCTCCGTGAACGGGAAGAACCCTTCACGCATCCGGACATTGATCTTTCTTCCGAAGACCTTCTCCAGAATGGTCTGGATCATGACCTTGCCGGAAGAGAAGGAAATATCATGATCGACGATCAGCGCTTCATACTGGAAGAAAGCCCGCTCATGACGCGCATCCGTCGTTTCGTTCCGGTAGACACGGCCGGGATAGACAAATCTTGCCGGAGCACCGTGCTTGAGCAGATAACGTACAGAACCGCCTGTCAGGTGCGGTCTCAGGCACAGCCTCTCATTCGCCTTCAGATCTTCTGTACCTGCCAGCCAGAATGTATCCATCGTCTGTCTTGCCGGATGATCCGGAGCAAAGTTCAGATTATCAAATGCAAACTGCTCACTGGAAATATCATCTTCACTGTAGACCTCAAAGCCCAGCGAAAGGAACGCATCGTTCAGGTCGTAGCACATCTGGGTGATCGGATGCAGCGATCCCCCTTCCACGGCTTCACCCGGGAGCGTCAGATCGATCGGATCATCCAGAACGCTCTTCGCGAGGATCAGTTCTTCCTCACGCTCATTCAGTTTCTCCGCAAACAGTTCCTTGACCTGTGTTGAGAGAATACCGACCTCTTTCCTCTGTTCCGGATCGATCTTTCCCAGGGAGCGAAGCACTTCGTTCAGTTCGCTCTTCTTTCCCGTCAGGAGTCTGCGCACTTCAGCCAGTTCTTCAATGGAACCGGCACTTCTGATCTGCTGCAGACCTTTTTCACGGATCTCATTCAGCTTTTCTTTCATTTCCTCTATACCCCTTTTTCCAAAAAAACAGAGCAACTCATCCAAAAGGACGAATTGCTCGTGGTACCACCTTTCTTTGCAGCTTTCACTGCCTCATTCCGGCTGTAACGCACCTCTGCGTCCGGCTCCGCTGCTGAAATTCATCTGTACGGTCTTCCTCATGCGGCTTCCAGTCCATGACCGCATTTCCCTCGTGAGCGTCCCGTACAGCTACTGATACAGTTTCATTGCCAGGATATGCGTCTATTATAAACCCGTTTTCCCAAAAAGGAATAACGTTTTTTACTCCCCTTTATGCACAACAACCTGAGGGAACGGTATTTCTATCCCGTATTCATCAAACAGCAGTTTGAGCTGCCGGTTCAGTTTCCGGGAAGCCGAATAGACATTGGCTTCATCAACGACAACTCCGACACGGATTTTCACACCACTGTCCCCAAGCTCCGATACACCGTAGTAGATCGGAACGCCGTGATAAATATCCTTGTATTCCTCATACATCGCCGGGAAGTTATCCTCCAGCACCTTCTCCAGATAACGGAGGTCTGTGGAGTATGATACCGAAGGTTCACTGATCGCGATGGAATCGTATCTTGACCGGTTTTGCAGATTCCGGATATCGGAATTGTTCACAATCTTCAGGTTGCCGCCCACATCCTGCAGCACAGTCGTACGCACACCGATGCTTTTGACGGTTCCCCGGAAATCATCCAGGATGATGATATCACCGATGGAATACTGTCCTTCAAAGATGATGAAGATACCGGTCATGATGTCTTCAATGAGACTCTGCGCACCGAAACCGAGAACCAGTCCGATGATGCCGACACTGGCAAGAACAGCCGTTGTGTTCACACCCAGGATCGCCAGTCCCCATACAAACGCTATAATCACAGCCAGATACTTTACCAGCGCTGACAGCAGCGTCGTCACTGTCTCCGCATGTACGTCACGCTTGCCGATCTGCTTCAGAATCAGTTTGATGACCGTATAGACCAGCCAGACGACCGCAATGGCCAGAATGACTGTGACAACATGTGCCATGGTGATCTTGCCGCTGCGTTCGATCAGGAAATGTTCTGCCCGCAGTTCCTGGATCCTGCTGACGGTTTCCGCGGACAACGGCAGCCACTGCGGCCTGATCAGGAATATAATCAGCAGTACTGAAATAATGATTCCGATGATTTCCTTCATATGTCATAACCCCCTTTTGGCTTCTTATTCATTGATGGTTCCGGAATACGAAACGTTTGTTGTCCATACGCTGGATCCGTCCGGAACTGTAAGATAAATATTCCATTCAACTGCAACAGGAAGAGTGACATCACGAATGGCATAGGCAAGCTGCATATGCTGTTTGCCGTCATTTCCTGGATATTTCCGCATCTGAGGCATCTGATCGATATATGTTCCGTTAACTGTAAGCGAAGAATACTCGATACCGATATCATCCGGATCCACGGAAGTATCATCGATGATCAGATCGAACACCGGTCCTGCAGCATCAATAGTTGCTCCGTTTGTTCCGTATGTTGTATCCAGATAGGCGAACTTTGCCGTACGTATCGTCAGAGGACCCAGTTCAGCCGAACCGGTCGTACCATCCGGATATGTGTACTCAAGTGCGATTTTCGCCATGAATGTCGGTGTTGTATATCCAAGGTAATCCACATGAACCTGCAGTTCTTCACCATTCGGCACACTGTAGTCTCCGGACAGTGTCTTGCTGCCGTTGGCATGCGTGGAGGCAGTATAGGTCGCTCCGTCGTCATCCGATATCATGAGCGTCGCTTTCATCGTGCCGCCTTCCAGATCATTCCAGGCTGTGATCTGGAATCCTACCCAGATATCTTTGCTGCCGGACGGACCGAGGACACTCATTTCCGGAATGATGGATACAGTCGGCGGTACATGCTCTGTCGACGGCGGTGTAATCACAAGAGATCCGTCCGTCACACTGAATGTCACATTGTAGTTTGTATTTTCAGTACTGAACGAGCCTGCTGCAAGCCCCATAGAATACGTACCGACTTCCGTTCCGCTTGCCGCTGCACTGGCCGGACCGATGATCTCGCTTTCCGTGATCGTTGCACCGGCAGGAATCGTTACAGTATAGCCTGTCACGGTATGTTCCTTACCGTCAAACGGTACCGTCTGTGTTGCACCGGTAACGCTGATGGTCAGTGATGCAGGATCGATCACAAGCGTTCCCTGAACGACTCTGACGACCTCGCAACTGTCATATGAACTCGAACTGACAGTGAAATCAGCCGCTTCAACACTTGTTGTATAAGTGCCGGCATCGATTCCTTCAACACCTGCCTTGCTCGGCGTTTCCATGGATACCGTGATCTGACTGCTGTCGATTGCATTGCCTTCACCATCCACTGCTGTGTATGTATAGCCATGTACACTGCGCATGGTTCCGTCATAGGTATACGCATTCGGTGCGCTGTTTACCGTAATCGTAACAAGCGCTGTACGCCGGTCTATGATCTTCAGCCAGCCGTCTACAATGCTGAATGTAACATCATAGTTGTCGTTCAGGCACTGGAAATACGACGCCTGAAGATTCATCGGATAGGTATCGACTGCCGTTCCGGACGCACTTGCCAGATCTTCTGACGGTCCGAGGATATCAGCTGCAGTAAGTCCGGAATCTGCCGGAAGACTTATTGTATAGCCGTTCACGCCATGAAGTTCACCATCATA
>JAFWJP010000061.1 GCA_017514645.1 Solobacterium sp.
AATCTGCGCAAGGATGTACTGGCACAGGTTCCCGCTTCTTGAGAGGGATGAGCGGAGCGTCTTTGTCGAGGAAGGAAGATACATGGATAGACTGCTGGAACAGGGGCTGATGCTCAATGTTGTCGACCCTCTGCAGCACACAGCATACACCGTGATCGGTGACTGTGCGGACTTCCAGCGGAACCATCCGTATCTGCAGGCATTCTGCAGCGGCAGTACGGCTGCAGGAACGGGGGATACGGTTGTGTTCTGCCATGACTCGTGGAACGCACACCGGGAGACGCTGGAGAACGCGACCCGGATCATCGTATGCCATGACTCTGAGGAGGAAACGTTCCGCATCCTGTCGGAAATGAAGCGCTATCTCCCGCTGAGAGCAGCGGTGGTGCATGCGCGGCTTTCCGCCCAATGTACGGATGTAACGGTATTCGGAACAGATGACGAACTGTGGACGCCGGAGCTGGTGATGCATACGCAGCTCAGCAGGCTGGCGGTCCGCCTGAATGAGATCTACCGTACGCAGACCGGGAACCAGTCTCCGGACTGGAAAGGCCTTTCCAGCTTTACCAGAAGGTCCAATCTGGCATCCGCAGACCATCTGGAGCATAAAATCCGGATTCTGCTGGGCAAGGATGCGCCGGTAACGCCGCAGAACTGTGCGGAAGCCTACAAAGCCTTCCAGCAGACAGACGGAGAAGAGCGGGAAAGGCTGCGGATGATCGAGCATGAGCGCTGGAACCGTTTCCATCTGCTCAACGGCTGGCAGTACAGCCCGGGGCGCGACAACAGCAAACGTCTGCATCCGATGATTGTGCCATATGAAAAGCTGTCGGAAACAGAGCGGCAGAAGGATGACTACGCCTGGGAGATCCTGGGCACACTGGCAGAACAGCCTCAATAACCAGAACAGGAAAAAGCCTATGAAGAGAAGGAACAAACCAATCATCGCTGCAACTGCAGGCCTTCTGGCTGTACTTATGAACAGATATGCGGTCTGTGCAGAGGAGGAGATTCCGGAAACGGAAGAGCCGGCTGCCGAAGAGCGTACAGAAGAAGTTTCCGGGACAAGCACGGAAGATGCCGCTTTTGAAGGTGCTCCGGAAGAAGCCGGGAACGAAGAAGAAACAGAACGGGAAGAAGAGAATCCTGTCCGGCCTGCAGAGCCGGCAGAGAATGAACCTGCGCCTGCAGAAACGCAGAAGTCCGAAGCATCTGAACAGACACCGGCAGACGCTGAAGAGGCAGAGACTGTTTCCCGGGAAATAACAACGGAGGGACCTGCAGAAGAAGAGGAACCCGAAGTGCTTTCTGATGCAGAAGAGGCGGAGGAACAGGAAGAGATTCCGGCGGAAGACACAGAGCCTGAAGAGCCTCCGGTCATGATGTCAATGCGCAGAGCGCCTGCGGGTGTTGAATCGGATTCCGATCAGAACGCAGCAGAAGCCGCAGACGATGCAGTACAGAGCACCGTAGCTGTTACCATCGGGAAGACCTCGTTCTGTACCGATGAAGACGTCAGCTCCGGCTGGGATAGCAGTACGGGAACCGGCTGGAGGAACGTCGCCGATGAATATGTCGCTATGGTCGGCTTCGATGGTTCGAAAACAGACCTGACCTATAAAGGCGAAGACCTGACCATCATGGCGGCCGGTACGAACAGAATCCGTAAAATCGTCGGTGAGGGGAATCTGAACCTGACCGGCACAGGCCTTCTGCTGATCGACGAAATCCAGCTGTCGGAAGGAAGCATCTTCAATCTGCATACGAACACCGCGATCTATGAAAGCGGCAGTGTCGCAGTATTCCTGAAGGACAAAGGATCCCAGAACGTCTATACCATGCTCAATGGTACAGTCAGCGGACTGATCGACGAGCATACAGAGATCCCGGCAGGCGTCACGTTGGTCGTCCCGAGCGGGAATAAGCTGGAACTGGAAGTCGTTGCGGCAGGCATCAAGGAAACAGAGACGGAAGACGGACAGACGATACGGGAAACGGTCTATTCTGCGGACGGGGTATCCGTCGAGGATTATTACCACGCATTCATTGGATTCCCGGAAGTGTCCACCGGTCGTCTGGTCATTCCTTCAGGCTCCACACTGAGAATCGAAGAAAACGCCAAGGTACTTATGAGTGAGGAACCGGTCGGCTGGACAGATTGGCAGACGGCAATCTATGTCTACGGCACCCTGGAGAACAACGGCGAGGTGATTCAGGGTGTGGTTGAAGCAAAGAGCGGCAGTGTACTGACCGGCAGCGGACAGTTTGAGGAAGCAGATGTCGCAGTCGACGGGATCCAGGGCATCAAGAAGAACATCGCATTCATTGATTCAAACGTCTCGGTTTATGGAGGAAGCATTACAGACACGATCAATATGACCGGCGGACAGCTGAAGCTGTACGGAAAAGGACTGCAGATAGGTACGCTGAACATCTCCGGCACGATCGTCAACTATCTTCGGGATACCTATGTTGGCAATATTACTATCAAAGGCGGCGGAAAAGCTGAATTCGGTGTACTGGATGACGGAATAGTGAGTATTCCGGATCAACTGACAAGGATCCTGACGATCGGCGGAAAGCTGTCCGGTGGAACACTGCAGATCGAATCAGGAAGGGTTGTTCTGGAAGAAGGCTTCACGATGGAAAACAGCACGATTTCAAGGGCATATGATTTCATTCTGGACAACCGCAGTGCTGTGAATCTTCCGCTGCAGCATACTGCACCGGTCGTCACGTCTGCGGAATACGCACAGCCATATACGGAAGAAGATACTGTTCCTGTTGTATTCGTCCAGCGCAGCGGCACCATAACGCTCGCAGGCAGCATCTTAGCATCCGCTGCCAGCACACCGGAAGCCAAGGAATATCTTCCGAGGGAAAACGGCGGCGCACTGATTGAATACACATATCAACAGCTGATCTATAAAGATGCGGAACAGGAAGCGCTGAAGGACTATGTTGACACAACAGAATTCCCCTTTGTCAGTGTTGAAGTGTACAAGGTTGCGGAAGACGGCACTGTTCAGGTGACGGTGCTCAGGAAGAACGATCAAGCAGTCACATTGGATGGGGCTTTCCTGATACGCACCGTCGCAGAGCTGTTTACTGGTTCTTCTACCGGCGGCAGCAGTTCCGTTGAAGCGGATTCTTCCTTTACCGGCTCCGGTACATTGGGCGGAAACAGTGATGGTGTGATAACAGCCAGCACCAGCGGATCATCGATTTTCACCGGAACAGGCATTGCAAAGGAAAAGGACAAGACAGACAGCGGAGGAACCACCGCAGATGCAAGCAGACCTGCAGCTATCCAGGCAGATGAGACAACTGCTGTGACCGCAACGACCGTGCAAAGGCCGGTAACGGTACCTGCGGTTCTCACAGCTTACGTGACACCTGCGAACAGGCGGACCGCCGGCGGGAAAGCAAAGCCTGACGGATACAAGACAATCCCGGCAGACCGCTATACCCTGACTGTATACAGCGGGAATACCCTGCTGAGCAGTCTGGGCGGCAGGAGCGTCGCTGCAGAGTTCTTCTATGCAGCAAAGACGGACAGAGTCCATGTATTCTTCCGTGATGCATACGGAATCCTGCATGAAACGCCTTCGGTATATGACAAAGAGACCGGAACACTGAAGATGACCAGTACTAGGACAGGTTCATTCCTGGTTGTGCAGGAGAAGATGCCCGGCAAGGCCGTCCATCCGGTCGAAAAGTATACCATTCACTGAGAGGATGTATACCTATGAAGTGGGACATTTACATTACAGCAGTCAAGGAAGACAAGGAGATCACGGACAGCCTTGCGGACAGTCTGCGGAACTACCGTCTCCCGACGAACACAGAACCCCCGGATCCGGCGGCGGATTTCCGGAAGATCTGCGTGGATATCGCAGACAAGCCGCTGGATGACAGTATCCGGGCAGAGCTGGATGACAGCCGGTATCTGGCAATCATTTGTTCTCCGGATACCAAAGAGAACCCGGCGGTCAATGAACGTCTGGACTACTTCCGTGAACAATCCGGCAAGGACCGCATCATTGCGGTCATTGTCCGCGGAGAGCCCGCCGAAGCCTTCCCGCCGAGCTTCATCGAACACGAAGTCGTCCAGTACATCATGCCGGAC
>JAFWJP010000062.1 GCA_017514645.1 Solobacterium sp.
AGAGTACCGCAACGCTTACGGGAAAAGCGTCCCGTCAGAGAATGCTCATCACGGATACATCCGTGCGTGTGCCTCTGACCGCGTTCTGCCTGATCGTTGCGTCATTCGTTGTCATGATGTACATCTGTGTTCCGCTCGGTGCGCTGTTCCGTACCTGGGGCTATGATTTCCATCTGACGACCAAGTGGTTCCAGCTCGTCTTTACCCGGTACAAGGGCTTCAAGGCCTTCAAGGATTCGTTCCTGCTGTCCTTGATCTCTTCACCGATCACAGCACTGCTGTCCATGATCATTTCCTACCTTGTCGTCAAGCGTTCCTTCAAAGCGAAGGGATTCATCGAAGCCGTCTCGATGCTGGCAATGGCCGTACCGGGAACCGTTCTCGGTGTCGGCTACATCCGCGGATTCTCGGCCGGTGTCTTCCGTACGGGGTTCCTGCAGTCCCTCTACGGTACAGGAACACTGCTGGTCATCGTCTTCATCGTGAGATCCCTGCCGACGGGTACCAGAAGCGGTATCTCCGCACTGCGGCAGATCGACAAGAGCATTGAAGAAAGTGCGTATGATATGGGTGCGGACAGCTTCAAGGTCTTCATGACCGTAACGCTGCCGCTCATCAAGGACAGTTTCCTGTCCGGTCTTGTTACAGCGTTTGTCCGGAGCATTACAGCGATCTCCGCGATCATTCTGCTCGTAACACCGAAGTTCCTGCTGATCACGGTACAGATCAACGAATTCGCTGAGAAGGGTTCCTACGGAATCGCCTGCGCGTTCGCTACGATCCTGATCATCATCACCTATGGTTCGGTCACACTCATGAACCTGTTCATCAAGCACTTCGGCACCAGCCGGGAAATTAAGGAGGTATAACCATGGCAAAAGAGAAAAAGGGCGTCCGCCTGGATCATATTTCCAAGATCTATCTGGATCCCAAAACAAAGAAGGAATTCTACGCCGTCAAGGATACAACGCTGGATATTGAACCCGGAACATTTGTTACACTGCTGGGTCCTACCGGTTGCGGAAAGACGACAACACTGCGGATGATCGCCGGATTTGAGAGCCCGGATGAGGGTGAGATCTATCTGGGCGGAGAACCCATCAACGAACTGACACCGAACAAGCGGGATACCGCTATGGTCTTCCAGAGCTATGCATTGCTGCCGCACTACAATATCTTCGACAACGTTGCGTACGGCCTGAAACTGAGAAAGCTGGACAGAAACGTTATTCAGGAAAAGGTGACGAACATCCTGAAACTGGTCGGTCTGGAAGGTATGGAAAGCCGGATGACCAACCAGCTCTCGGGCGGTCAGCAGCAGCGTGTTGCCCTGGCAAGAGCGCTGGTGCTGGAGCCGGGTGTCCTGCTGTTTGATGAACCGCTGTCCAACCTGGATGCCAAGCTGCGTGTCTCGATGCGTACCGAGATCCGCAGGATCCAGCAGGAAGCGGGCATTACAGCGATCTACGTCACCCATGACCAGTCGGAAGCCATGGCCATCTCGGACAAGATCATCATTATGAACAAAGGTGTTGTTGCCCAGATGGGCACACC
>JAFWJP010000063.1 GCA_017514645.1 Solobacterium sp.
CGATCGGATACTCTGCACGGATGTAGATATATCCCTTGTGTGCACCGACGGCATAAGTCATGATCTCCATACCTTCGATGATGGCATGCGGGTCGCCTTCCAGAACGGAACGGTCCATGAACGCTCCCGGGTCGCCTTCATCCGCGTTGCAGATGACATACTTCTCCGTACCCGGGGAGTTTCTTTCAAACTGCCACTTCAGGCCGGTCGGGAATCCCGCACCGCCGCGTCCGCGCAGTCCGCTCTTCTTGACTTCATCAATGACCTGCTCTGGTGTCATCTCTGTCAGTACTTTACCGATTGCCTGATAGCCATCGACCGCAATGTACTCTTCGATGTCTTCCGGGTTGATCTTGCCGCAGTTGCGCAGCGCAATACGCTGCTGCTTCTCGTAGAACTTGATCTTCTCAATATCTACGATCTTCTCGTGCGTCAGACGGTCCTCATCACTGAGCTGCAGATCCGTAACCGTACGTCCCTTGTAGAGATGCTCGGAGACGATCCTTTCAGCATCTTCCGGCTTGACATGTGCATAGAACACATTGTCCGGATAGACCGCTACGATCGGTCCCTTCTGGCACAGACCGAAGCAGCCTGTCTTGATGACCTTGACTTCTTCCTCAAGTCCGAACTTCTTCAGTTGTTCATTGAGGTTTGCAAAGATCTGGTCTGAATTGCTGGACGAACATCCAGTTCCTGCACAGACCAATACATTCGTACGATACATGAACTATTTTCCCCCGTTCACTGCCGCGTCAACAGTATACTCGTCAATCACATGTCCCTTCTGAACATGCTCCTCGAGGATCCTCGCAGCCTTGTCAGGATCTACGTGGATGTAAGTCGTATGTTCACCGTCTTTGCCGAATACTTCGACGATCGGCTCGTAGATGCACATACCGATGCAGCCGGTCTGCGTTACAACACAGTTGTAATCGTGGGCTGCTGTCTCTTCGACAAGACGGTTCAGTACGGGTCTTGCACCCGCTGCGATGCCGCAGGTAGCCATACCTACAACAACACGATAGTCTTTGCCGCCTTCCCGCATCTGAACTTTGTTGAGCGCAGCTTCACGCATCTTCTTCAGATCTTCCAGACTTTTCATAATCCTATCTCTTTTACCCTTTCTATTCCTTCGTTAATATATCCCCGGATCCAGAGAAGGATCTCCGGTTCCGCAATGGATACACCCTCCAACATTGTTTTGACTTCTGCAGTATCGAACAGGAAGCGTTCTTCATCAATTCCGTATTCAAACACAAGATCGGTATCTCCGGCACCCTGGATGCAGATCATGATCATTTCCCCGAAATCCCCGAATGGAGGTAGATCGATATGATCGCGTCTGACTTCCGCAGTGACCTTCGTACCTTTTCCGACTTCACTTTCAATGTCCAGACTGCCCTCGCAGGCATCGGTCAGACCCTTCAGGAATGAAGTGCCCAGACCGACTCTCCTGGTCGTCCGGCTCGTCACGAACGGATTGGTCACATTCCTGACCGTTTCTTCGTTCATGCCCTTCCCGTCGTCTTCTATGGACATCGTGATCGTGTTCGTCAGTTTTGATTCCAGGACACGGATACTGACACGGCGTGCCCCTGCCGCAATACTGTTCTGTATGATTTCCAGCAAATGTGTCGCCAGATCAGGCATCATAGTGTTCTTCCTGCCAGAACGCTCAGCACTTCTGCCGGCAGTTCATTGACAGCCTCCGACATATCAATGAGACGATGCGCATCGGAATCACAGAGCCAGACAGTGCTGTCCTCCTTGATCCACGGATGCATATCCAGCACCCGCTGTTTCTGCTCCGGCGTCTTCACTTCCAGACCGTCATAAGGCAGGTCCATCGGAATGAATCCGAGCTGCTGCGTTACCGAGTTCTTACGGTCCAGCACATGAGCCAGAACGCATTTTCCTCCGTATTCATGTACAGCATCGACGCATTCCGCAAGTGAAGCGTCCAGAGATACCAGCAGAAGCCGCTTCTCCGTCTCTCTGTAGTTGTCATCCCCGTCCAGCAGCCACTCATGGCCGAAGAAGTCCTCTCTGTTCCGGATCATCGGCATAT
The DNA here is from genome assembly GCA_017514645.1 of Solobacterium sp. GTDB lineage: Bacteria > Bacillota_I > Bacilli_A > Erysipelotrichales > Erysipelotrichaceae > Bulleidia. The sequence continues at coordinate 2,072 of JAFWJP010000063.1, forward strand.
GGTCATCCACCCATTTCTGGAAGCGGATGGTATGCTCCAGTGTCGGAAAATAGCTCAGCATGTGAACTTCCTCACTGCTTTCCAGTTCTGCACCGTAGATCAGCCTGATCCCGGCTCTCCGTGCTGCGATCTCAACGGACGGCAGCTGCCGGAATGAATTGTGATCTGTCACTGCGATGACATCAAGTCCTTTGATCACCGCCATATTGCAGATATTGTTCGGTGTCATTTCGTCTTCCGCGCACGGCGACAGACAACTGTGCATGTGCAGATCGTAGAACATCAGATTCCGAGACCGACCAGTGTCCGGATCGTCTCATAGGCAGGCAGGTCACTGTACAGAACATTCAGCCCTTCATCCTTGGCCTTGGCCAGAACATCTTCCGGCATATTCGCCCCTTTGCAAAGTACGATACCGGCGAATTCACACAGACTGGAAACAGCGATCACGTTCAGATGCACCTGAACCGTGACCCAGACCTCTCCCGGTTTCCCGTTGCCCATGACCCAGCTGAGAAGATCTCCGGCAAAACCGCCCATGACTTCCGCATCCGGATTTTCCAGAACAAGTGTTTTCCAGTTTGTCTTTTCTACCAATTCCTGAATCTTCATTTCGTTTCCTCCCTGGTACCGGAATTCAATATGTGACAATCACCCAGACTCCGGTTCCCGTTGACGATCTCTTCCGCCATGATCCTGCATGTCCGCATACCGCAGGCACTGCAGTCATAGCCCGGAAGCTGTTCCAGCACTTCGTTGACCTTGCTGAAGAAGCTCATCTTCTCCGTAAACGAACGCTGGTCCTCCTCTGCCATGAACCCGTCACGCCAGAGGTACCTGTCATCGATCTGTTTTGTTTCTGCACTGCTTTCCCGCACCAGTTTCTGAAGATTCAGATGATTCAGATAACTGTTGCCGATCAGCAGCTGACCCCCGGAGCACCCGTTGAAGCACGGAAACAGGTACAGAAGGTCAAATTCCTTCAGCCTGCCGAACTCCGCAAGATCCAGCACGTTTTCCACCTTGTCATAGCCGTCCGCCGCAAGTACTTTGTCATGCTCGCTGAGCATCGCCGCATCCATCGCCGCAAACCCGTCCCGGCAGAATGTAACAGGGATCCTGCCTTTACCGAGATTGGTACGGATCATCGGAAAGATATCCGCAATTGACAGTGCATGGTCGATCTCACTTCCCGTGTTGCCGTAGGGATACTTCGCATGAGACAGCCTTGACGGACACTCACACAGATTGAATATTCCGACGTTCCCCCGTGCAGCATATGCTTCACGGATTTCTCTGGCCGCGGTTTCGGCCGGATAGTTCATCGGAATCAGATGATCGATGAGAATCTGATACTTTGTTTTTACCAGGCGGTTGATGACCGGACACATCGATACGATGGCCGGTTTCTGCACCGGTCTGTACGCCATGGATTCCTGCAGGACCTTCGCGTAATACGGGCTCAGATCGATCACTTCGTCAAAGCCCAGCAGCTTAACGGCGTTGAACAGATCCTCCGCATTCTCCCTTGACTGACAGACCGAGCTCAGTGCCGGCGGCACCAGACAGACCGTATAGTCGTAATTGGCGATATCGACCAGTGTACTGCCCTGGGCTACCAGCCCCTGGTTATGACACGCTTCAATGCACTTGCCGCAGTTCGTACAGCGCTCGTGGTTCACAATGATCCTGTTGTTCTCCATCGAGATTGCCGAAACAGGACACGCACGGATGCATTTCATGCATTTCACACACTTGGACAGTGTGTATGCCACCACTGATTCTTTCATAAATGGAAACCCAATGTGATCGTTGTACCTTCGGGTGAAGACTGGATGTCGAAGTCATCGGAAACCTTCCGGATGTTCGGCAGTCCCATTCCTGCACCGAATCCCATCTCACGGGCATCATCGCTGGCAGTGCTGAACCCGGGCGTCATCGCGTCATCCAGGTCGGGAATTCCCGGACCCGGATCCTTGAAGACGAACCGGACCGTACCGTCATCGCTGACATCCATCGTGATCAAGCCGCCCCAGGCATGGATCAGCATATTGATCTCCGCCTCGTAGCAGGCAATTGAAATCCTGCGCAGTATCTTCGCGTCGATACCGATCGTTCTCAGCTTATCCTTGATCGCGCTGCTGACACTCCCGGCATTCTTGTAATCGCCGCGGGTGACAACAAACTCTTCATGAAGTAAAACCGTCATTTCATCCCATTTATGCCATGGGCATACAGAATGCCGCATGTATCAAACATCATCAGATCCGTACCGTACATATCGATCTGCAGTTCCCTGGACATATCGATCATTGCCTGGTTGGGTTTCTTTCCCCTTACAAACAGAATGACCTTGACATCCAGAATCTCTGCAGTCCGCAGTGACTGTACGTTCATCAGCCCGGTGATCAGTACGGTTTCATCCGCATCCCCTGACACCATGGCAAGCGCATCACTCATCAGATCGCTGGCGAATACTGTAGTGTACTCGTTGTCGAGCCGTGACTCATCGTAAACAACGATGGGCTTGGCGTTGACCAGCTCGAAGAATTCTCTGCCCTTCATACTCAAGCAGCCGCGCCGGCGTTCTTTTCTTCTTCGCGGATCCTCTTGATCTCAGCCGCAACGATCTGCGGAGTGCACTGTGCGATTACACGCCCGTCAACGATGCAGACGGGAGCCAGACCGCAGGCACCGACACATCTTGTCGCGTCAACTGAGAACATACCATCGGCACTTGTGCTGTTCAGCTCCGCACCGGTCACCTTCACAGCCTCATCTGCCAGTTTCTGGCTGCCCTTAACATAGCAGGCAGTTCCCAGGCAGACATTGATGACATGCTTGCCCTTCGGCATTGTTGTGAATCCTGCATAGAATTCCACAACACCGAGTACTTCGGCAGGGCTCTTTCCTGTTGCTTCAGCAATCTTGAGAATTGCCTCAAACGGAACATAGCCCAAGGTGTCCTGTACTTCATGGAGCATAACGATCACAGGTCCCGGTTCGCCG
>JAFWJP010000002.1 GCA_017514645.1 Solobacterium sp.
GACCGCATCATATTCGATCGCATAGCCGTACCTGGCAATCTCTGCGTGTTCCAGCCCCGGCAGACCCCGGGTAATCGCCAGCTGTACATCCTTGGCCAGCGATGTGGAGTATCCCTGGATATATGTCGTATTCATCGTCAGGGATTCCGGTTCCAGGAACAGCAGATGCCGCGGTTTATCCCGGAAGCGCACGATCTTGTCCTCAATGGACGGACAGTAGCGCGGACCCTTGGAGTGGATCTCACCGCTGTAGGACGCAGATCCCGTGAGATTGTTCAGGATGATCTCGTGGATCCGTTCGTTGGTATAAGTCATGTGACAGGGAATCTGGTGTGCAAACGGCAAAATGTGTTCCGTCGTTTCGCTGAAGCGTACAAACGCGTCCGTACCGGGTTCCAGCTTTGTCTTTGAGAAATCGATGGTCTTCGTGTACACCCGCGGCGGTGTATCCGTCTTGAGGCGGAACGTCCGCAGTCCGGCTTCCCGCAGCGATGCACTGAGATCCTTCGTCGTCTTCTCCCTGTCCGGCCCGGACTCCACATGATCTTCGCTGATCATCGTTATGCCGGCCATATAGGTTCCGGTTGTAAGAACAACGATCTGCGCCGGAATGAACGAACCGTCACTGAGGGTGACCCCGCTGACCTTTCCGTTCTCCGTATTGAGCTTCACCGCCATTCCTTCAAAGACGGTCAGGTTCTTCTGGGACAGGCAGACCTGCTGCATCATCCTCTGATAGGCGATCTTGTCTGACTGAACCCGCAGAGCCCGTACACCCGGACCTTTGGCGCTGTTGAGCATCTTGAACTGCAGGGCTGTCGCATCTGCCGTCACCGGCATCTGTCCGCCCAGGGCATCCACTTCCCGGACGATGATTCCCTTGGCCGGTCCGCCGACCGAAGGATTGCAGGGCATCTTGCCGATATTATTTACGGACAGTGTCAGCAGCATCGTTTTCTTTCCCAGCCGTGCCGCAGCCAGCGCAGCCTCGATACCGGCATGACCTCCGCCGATCACAATGATGTCATACTGCTCCATTTCCGATCACCCCGGCAATTCCTTCCGCTTCCCGGTCTGTTTCCTCCGTCCGTACTTCAAACGACACTCCTCCGGCCGGAACATTCAGTTCCTTCATGTAATACCGGTACAGAGTCATTCTGCCGGCCAGTTCGGTCAACCGTTTTTTCCGGTCCTTGACCCCGCTGACAAACGGAAGGACGATCGTCAGATTCTTTCCGTTCCAGCGTGCATAGTCGGTTCTGCTGCCTTTGATGATCTCTGCATCCGGAGCGCTCTCTTTCATCAGCCTTACGGCTGCCGCTTCCTCCCGTTCCGTTCTGCCGGAATCCAGCAGCGGTACGATCTCCGCCAGCCCGTGCATGATCTCATCCTTGCGGAATACCGCTTCAGTCTCATCCGACTGTGCCGAACTCCAGAGATCGATCCCGGCTTCCTCCGCCTTTCTCAGGATCCGTATCGTTACCGACGGATCATCCCTGTCCAGATACATGAAGCTTTCCAGCTGCGGTGATACAGAAATCCCGGCTTCCTCCGGATAGACCGGTGACAGGAAGAAGACGATGTTCGTCAGATACAGACAGTTCATCTTCGCCGGGATCTCCCCGCTTCTTGACACTTTGCGTATGGCATCTGCCAGCTGTTCCTTCGAATGATAGCCGTTGAGCTCTCCGTAACGCTCCCACATCTGGTTCAGGGACAGCCGCTTGATGGAATCATAGTGCGCGTAGCCGACAAACCCCTTCTTCCTTCCCGTCTTGGTACGGGAAAAGAAGAACAGAAGATCCCCTTTACGGAAATTGCGGAACCCTTTCTGCCCTGAAAGGCGCCAGAAGATCACGTCCCTGTGTCCGCAGAGACGATGGTATTCCAGCATGTTTTCATCTGCTACATACGCAATTGAACTCATATCGTTTTACCTTTTAGAAAATACCGTAGCTCTTTCCTTCTTCATCTACACCCATGTGGATGGCTGCCGGAACCTTCGGCAGACCCGGCATGGTCAGTACGGTTCCCGTATAGACAACGATGAAACCGGCGCCCCGGGAAATATCCATATCCCTGACCTGCACACGGAAGCCGCGGGGACGTCCCTTCTGCTTCGCATCATCACTCAAGGAGTTCTGCGTCTTGGCCATGCAGACAGGGAACTTGTCCCAGCCCTGTTCTGTATAGAAAGCAATCTTTTCCTTCGCCGCATCGCTGAAATCCACACCGTCTGCACCGTAGACAACCGTTGCGATCCGGTTGATCTTTTCCTCGATGGACTCCTCCAGATCATAGATCGGAGCATAGTGGGATTCACCGTCACAGAGTCTGACGACTTCTTCTGCCAGATCTGTTGCGCCTTCGCCGCCCTTTGCCCAGGCATCGCACAGCGCTGCAGGATGACCGTTGTCCCTGCACCACTTCAGCAGCGCATCGATCTCTGCCTGCGTATCCTGCGTAAAGCGGTTGATGGAGACAACATACGGTACACCGAACGCTTTGATCGATTCGATGTGCTTTTCCAGGTTTTCCGTTCCCTTGAGCATCGCATCCACGTTCTCTTCCGTCAGACCGTCAAGTTCAATACCGCCGTGCATCTTCAGCGCCCGGATCGTCGCAACGATCACAACAGCCGAAGGCTTCAGCCCGGCTGCCCGGCACTTGATGTCCAGGAACTTCTCCGCACCCAGATCCGCACCGAATCCGGCTTCTGTCACGACATAGTCCGCCAGTTTCAGCGCTGTCTTTGTCGCAATGATGGAGTTGCAGCCATGCGCGATGTTTGCGAACGGTCCGCCGTGGACCAGCACCGGTGTATGTTCCAGCGTCTGTACCAGGTTCGGGTTGACCGCATCCTTCATGACGACCGCAACTGCGCCTGCACAGCCGAGATCACCGACCGTTACCGGCTTTCCTTCATAGGTGTAGGCAACCACCGCCCGGCTGATCCGCTCTTCGAAATCCTTCAGATCCGCGGACAGGCACAGGATGGCCATGACTTCCGTCGCAACCGTGATGACGAAATGATCCTTGCGTTCAACACCGTTGGACTTCTTGTCCTGCGCGATCGTAATGGAACGCAGTGTACGGTCGTTCATATCCAGGCAGCGCTTCCAGACTACACGCTCCGGGTCGATATTCAGGGGATTGCCCTGGTAGATGGAATTGTCCAGGATCGCCGCAATCAGGTTGTCTGCTGTCGTAATGGCATGCATATCACCGGTAAAGTGCAGGTTGATCGATTCCATCGGAATGACCTGCGCATGTCCGCCGCC